>JAJDEL010000557.1 GCA_029259835.1 Planctomicrobium sp.
GTGAATTTCACTTTTCACTGACCATCAACAAGAAGGAACGACCGTGTTTCGCGTGAAGATTTCCGTTGCGACTTACGAATTTGGACAAGACGTTCGCACGGCCCTGCATACGGCGATGACGATGGGCGCGCAAGGTGTGCAGTTCGATCTTCGCAGTCAGGTGCGCCCAAGTGACTATGGAGAGACCGCACGTCGGCAACTCCTGAACTATCTTAGTGAACGAGACCTGGCGCCTGCTTCGGCAACATTTTCGTTAAGAAGTGCGTTATTTGAAAACGATCGACTCGAGGAACGACTCGAAGCCGTGCGAAATGCCATCGTGTTTGCATCGCAAATTAAAATTCGAATTCTGACATTGCGAGTCGGTCGATTGCCTGAGAGTGATTCCGACGAATACCAGAATCTCATTCTGCCGATTATTCGCGATCTGGTCATGCACGCGAATCACTTCGGTGTCGCGATTTGTTTGATCCCTGCTGGCGATTCACCGGAGTCGCTGCATTCATTTCTCAATGAAATCAAAACCGGGCCGGTTGCAATCGACGCTGATCTTGGAAGCTGGGTGCTTTCTGGTCGTTCTCCGAGCACGCAGTTAAGAGAGCTTCACAATGTGATCGGTCACGTGGAAATTCGCGACGCCGTTCGAGACGTCGATGGGATCGGACAGGAAGTTCCACTCGGTCGAGGAGAAATCGACTGGGACGAAGTCGCAGGTCTGCTGGGAGAAATCGAGTATTCCGGTTGGTTGAACGTACGGCGTTCCACAGGCAACGACAAAATCGGCGACGCCACCCGCGCGATTCAATACCTGAACAATTTGATCCCAATGGGATAACTCTCCAACGAAATTGAGACAAAAACCGTAGAGCCTGCGTATTGCCTCTTAACTTCTTTGATCAACAGCTCCCATGCAATTTGACGATTCATTCAATTTTCGAAACTTTCTTCTGGTTTTCACCATGGTCGTCGGGAACTTACAAGCAGAAGACTCAACGGATTCAGTTGAAAGAACCATTGAAAATTTCAATCGTATCAATGCAAATTTGAGTTGCGGATCGCAACCTCAAAGTGAGAGTCACTTTGCGAAGTTACAGAAACTCGGCTTCAAGACAGTTGTTTGCGTCGACGGAACTTCACCCAACCTGAAGATGTTACGCAAACACGGATTGCGGTCTGTTCACATTCCACTTCCTTACTCTGGAATCCCGCAAGAATCGAGCCGGATGCTCACAAAAGCGATGCGAGAATGTGAGAAACCCATTTTTGTTCATTGCCACCATGGCCTTCATCGTGGACCGGCTGCCGCAGCGGTTTGTGGAATCGCACAGGTTCACTTTTCACAGAAAGAAGCCGTGAAATTTCTCCAAACAGTCGGAACTGATCCAGCTTATGTCGGACTTTATCGAGACGTACAAAACTTTTCCGTTTTGAGCACTGAAGACGATCGTCAATTGTCACGAATTCAGCTTCTTGAACAAGCCCCAGCAACCAAGCTGTCTGATGTGATGGTCCGAATTGAATCTCATTTTCGATTCTTGAAGGATCAAGCAACAAAACAACAGCAATCGAATGATTCATGGACCGAACATTCCGTCGCCATTATTGAGGAGTTCAAGGAAGCTGGACGACTTTACAAACAAGCTGACAATCTGAAAATTGAACTGCAAGAATCTGTTCAGACTGCAACGTCTCTTCGCCTGACAGTTGGGAATCACGAGCGTAGTGTCGCCCTGAAAGTGCTAGAGAAGTCCTGTGTTCAGTGTCATGCCAAAAGGCGATAGTAACCCTTGCACAATCTCATGCTAATAAACTTTCAAGAACTGAAATACTTACTCTGACCGGATGAATGCAATGATATCCGCGACATCCTGTGGCGTGTGATCTTTCTCCAGACCTTCAGGCATGAAGGAGCGACCAGTGTTGACCATTTCTTCGATATTCACACGCAGAATTGTTTCTGACTTCCCGTCAGGTCGAATCAGTTTCAGGCTGGTCGCGGTCTCTTCGAAAATGAGACCGCTATAAACTTTGCCATCCTTTGTCGCGATTGAATAGCCGCGATACTTCGCCTCCGCTGCGGCATTCGGATCGAGAATCGCTGTGAGCAGATAGTCATCAGGTTTTGAAGCGAGCGTCGCGAGCTTCGGACCGAAATCATTTCCTACATCAAGGTGTTTGTGGCAACTGCTGCAAACTTTCTTGAAAAGCTCGCGACCTTTGAGCGAATCACCCTTGAGTGAAAGTGCCGGGTGGAACGCCTCCAGAACTTCTGTCCGCGAGGGCCTTGTCGGTTCTAGTTTCGTGATTTCCTGAAAACGTTTTTTGATTTCAGACTGCCGGTGATTGCTCAGTGCATCCCGTGTTGCGACGCTTAGGTCGCTCAGTGAAGTCGACTGCTTTTCCAATGCTTTCAGCAAAGCCGCCAATGCTCCGGCGTCTGTCAAAATAATTGCCTGGATTTCCGCCTGTGTTACAGGAGTATGCCGACTCATTTGCTTAAGCAAACTCTTCGTTGCTTTCAAACGCAATACCGATTCGATAGCTGCGGTGACGACTTCTGGAGGATTGGACGGGTCGAGAAAGCTCAAAGCAACCTCCTCTGCCGAGACACCTTCAACAAAACTTGTCAGTTGCAATGCTTGTGGAATCTGTGATGCTGGCAGTGATTTCTCATTTAGACTCTCAGCGGCATCATTGATGAGGTTTTGGAAATACGATGATGATCTTTCCGACAGATTCTTTGAAGCGTCTGCAAATGAAATATTCTGTCGTTCGAGGTATTCCAGTGCAGTCAGCAGCAGTTGCCTCTTCAGGTGTTCAGACTCTAATTTCTTCAACGATTTCCCCAGTTGTTCAAGCCCCTGAACAGGATCGTTTCCAATGAGAGTTGCCAACAACGAGTTGAGTAATTTCGGGTCGGTGTTCCCTTGTTGAATCGCTGCAACGAGAAGTTGACCAGCAACGTTATTCGTCGAAGAGAGAATCGCTGTGCGAATCCACAAGTTGTCCGAGCTGGTTTCTATCAGACGCCTCAGAATGCGAATTCTGTCATCCGGATTCGCATCCCCTGCAGCCAAGGCGAGTTCGAAACGTATCCGTTCTGAAGGATCGTTCATAAGTATCAGCGGCTGCCATTTGTAACGTAGATTTGACTCCGCGCCCCAAATTCTCAATGCATTGATGACAACGTTCGGATCTGCGGACCGATACAATTTACGAATCCCTGGATTCTCACCAGGGAGCAAAGCTAAAGTATGACCAGCCTGAACGAGGCAACGGCTCTCTTCCGTTTCATTGACCAATTGATGAATCGCAGAATTGACTTCTGGATTAACTTCCGTCGTTCGTTCAACGATGAGTCGTTGAGCCGTGTCGCGCGTCCAACCATTTGGGCTTTCCAATTTAGCGACGAGTGATTTCGTATCGAGTTTGCTCAGGTTTTCGATGGCTGTTGGCGGCGATTCTTTTCGGGAAATGCGATAGATACGACCGCGATTGTATCCGGCATACAAGTCGAGCTTGGCTTGCCAGGCTTCCGGGATCCATTCCGGGTGTTCAATCACATGACGATACATATCACACACCCATAGCGAACCGTCAGGTGCGGTCATTAACCGAACCGGGCGAAACCAGTTATCGGTTGAAGAGAGAAACTCAGAGTTTTGTTCGCCCGCGTGCCTTTTTCCCGTGAACTCAATCGTTGATGTGTCGACATTAACGCGACTGACGAGATTATGCACCGGCTCGCAAATGAGTACCGATCCATAAACGTCTGAACCAAGAGTGTCGTTCCGAAAGACGGTCGGACTGCAAGCGGATGTGAATCGGTCAAGTGCCCAGAGATCGTTGAATCGATCCAGGCTGCGACTGGTCGGATAGACCGGCGGTGCACGTGCTGGTTCCGTGAGGTGATGCATCGGCGAAGGTGATGCCACATGCGGATTGCGACTGAGGTCGCGATCTTCAATCACGAATTGAAAGAGTGGATAACTGTTGCTGTTGCCGTACCAGTTGCCGAAGTCGTCGCGGCTGCGACCGTATTGACTGCTACCGCTAACTGGTTCCAGCCTACCTGACTCAGGATGAATGCGGCAATCACGACCGGAGATGTTCACCTTTTCGCCAGTCTTCACGCAGGTGATCTCACGATTGTTCGTTCCTGCTGACAGATAAAGCCAACCATCAAGGCCGTGCTCGAAGCCACCAATTCGGTGCTGTGGGTTTGACTCTTCGAAACCGGAATACAGGACTTCCGTTTCATCACATTTCAAATCACCATCGGTGTCACGAGCAAAAATAATATCGGGAGCACCACAAATCAGCACACCATCTTTCCAAGGAGAGACGCCTGTAGGAAATGAAAGTCCCGACAGAAATGTGGTCGCCGCGTCGTAGGTGCCGTCTCCATCTTTATCAACGAGTACCTTAATTCGACCGGCTGCCGGACCATCCCAGGGTTCGTGTCGTTCGATCTTGGAGAGATCTTCTTCCGGATTGCCACGTGGGTAATCCCCCATTTCAACAACCCATAGCCGACCCTGAGCATCAACCGCGAAGTTCACTGGATCACGAATGAGCGGCTCTGCCGCGATCACATCAATCTCGAAACCATCGGGGACTGAAAACGTTTTCAACGCATCATTGATTGAAAGCGGGACGTCCAGGTCCTTCGCTCCGACGAGTTCTTTCACTCGGCGAATAATGACTTCTTCTGTTCCTGTCGACCAGCGACCAGGCAACAAATAGTAGATCATGGAGAAGTCGACTTCGTAGCCTCCTTCGGCACGCATCCTCTCCGGCGCGACATAGGCGAATACGTCATTCGCGTACGCGGTCACCCAGACTTTATCAGGTGAGAGTCCGGGGACAAGCTGCGGTAGTTCTTTCTTAATGCGTAAGGCGTAGTCGACGCAAACTTCGCCGCCGAGAAAGACCATGGCGAACTCATTGCCGAATCGCCAAACCTGAATCGGCATCGGGTACGTTTCCGGCAGCCGTCCCATCCGTTTCTTGGTGTCGATCATTACTTCCGCATGTTTTCGAACCTGTTGCCGCGTACTCTTCAATCCTTCCCGCATTTCAGCATCACTTGGTCGATCACTCGGCAAACCAGCATACCCGAAGGATGCTGAGGGCGGCGCCGAGATTGCTGCCATCTCTTTTTTGTCATCCACGAGTCGCGTCACTTCGTCGGAAATTTCTTTCCCTTGACGCTGAGAGATTTCAAAGGCGTGTTCGCGATTTCGTTCCGGATTTGCATCCGCTCCACAACCAATCGTGCAGAGAGCAATCGCCCCTTCGTTGGCTTCTTCAAGATATTTCGTGGCGTAGGCCGCCCAGTCTCCGTTCACGCGATTGTAATCACCGCCAAACGTCGTGCAGTGGCAAGCGTAATTGAAGAGGAGTCCGCGTGTTTTTCCGGAATCGTCTGTAATACGCAGAACTGGTAGTGAATGATCAACGGGACCGCTCGGGTTTTCGCCGAATCCAGACCAGATACCGTCTTTCAGCACACGCCGATTGCGAGCGAACGTCACTTCTCCAGAACTCGTAGATAGCTGACCAGGTTGCAAGTCCGCAATAGCTTCGTCAACAGCCTTGATGACCTGATTACGAACAATCGTTGTGTACGCTTCAGTCGCGATTATCTCAACTTCTGTCTGTGGAACCGAATAGAGGTTGCTCAAGCCGCGACCAATGTGAGGAGCGGTGTGTGAATGCGTGCAGCAGATCACGAATCGACTGCGCGGAATATTGTGCTTCTTTTTGACAGCGTCGTGAATGTCCTTGGTCAGCACGCCAGGGAAACCGATTGTGTCAACTGAAACGAGAACGTGCAGTCCCTGCTTTCCATCGGTCGTCATTGCCATTGCACGAGCGAAAAGCTGCTCGTCGATCCCGGCGTACGGCTTAGCTCGATTGCCATATCCGGACAGCCTGACCGGTGCGGTCGGTGTGATGTCGACTTTCGAGAAGCCGAACTCAAACTCCGCCGCCGAGATCGGCTGAGTGAACATCGAAAATGCAAAAAACGAAACAACTAGAAACCAGCGACGCATGATTGACTCCATTATGGGTTTCACACATCGTGTCGAATCCAGCGGACGCCGTCCAGTCTCCGGGATGAAGCAGGCAGAAGAAGAATTTGGAATTGCGCGAGAATACAGTGCTTCATTCATAGTGAAAAAACCCGGCATTTCTTAAATGCCGAACTTTTAATTTGACCACTTAATTTCACGCGACTCCTATACTGCAATGAACATGTTCGCATCAAGGCGATCCAAAACGAGCTCACCCAAATTGAAGCTGCGTTGACCATTGCCTGTCGCCGCGGCCGAATTGCAAGTCGAGTCCGGCGAATCCGGTGTGGAAGCTGCTGCTGGTGACAAAGGCACTTGGAGGCAAGACGAAAAATTCGGTTTCAATGAGATGAGCGTGGCTTGCTTCGCCATCTTGATCTTCGTCCTGATCGTTGTCTGAAAACAATCCGGAACCTGATGTTCTTCCTGAAGAAGTCGACTGTACTGAACTCAAGCCAGGAAGTGTATAAGGATCAGCGGCAGCCATGTCGACGACATAACCCATATCTTGAAGTGCCGCGACTGTCACGGAACTGATTGGCATGGGGCCGTTCTCAGCCCAACCGGTCATTAGTTCGGTGTCAAATACTGATTCTCGCCAGTGACCATCGCGTGTTCCGGCCCCGCCGGTATTTTCAATTGGGACATCCGTTGGACCGGTGCCGATCAACTCTCCGTATGCTGTGCGAGCTGCTTGTCCGGTGAAGACGGGATTGCTCGTTCCCAATCCAGAGGCAAGGCCCATATAGCTCCACATCGTTCCAATACCGAGAACATGCCCCATTTCATGCATGATCACAGAGGTGAACGTCCCGTTATTTTCCATGATCGGAATGTCCGCAGAGTCGAATTGCATGATTCCGTATGCGGGAATCAACGATCCGCTTCGAATCTCTCTCGGTCCAGCTTGCCCCAGAATGTTGTAGGCCCCATCAATATACGGAGCACTCGCATCGATGACGATATCGTCAACGAGGCCGATTGACGTAAAGACGTCCGGAAGGTCTCCAACAATGATTTCGGACCAACGATTGGCTGCGTCCGTAAAAGCTGCCTGTTGAGAGGCAGTCATGTTGTTGTCTGTAAATCGAACGACGATATTGAACTCAGAAACAGGAGCTGGTGGCGGCGGTGTTTCTGGAACGGACGCTGAATCCTGAATGAAACGAACGATTCCGAAAACGTCTTTCGGGTCCGAATAGCTGGCGACAATCGTCCCACCAGGAGTGACGTTAAGGACTCCATTATTATCGCCGCCTGCAGATTCAGTCGTCGCAATACTGCCAGTAAAAGCTCCATTTCCGTCTGCGAAGAGCGTGAGCGTTTCTGAATCGACTCCTGCAGTCACAGTCACTTGAACGCTCGCCAATCCAGTAAGATCACGGTCGGTCAGAGTCACTCCAACGTTCTCTCCTGGAGCATAAGAAGTGTTGTCAAGTTCAAGTTGGGCGGTGTTTGAGAAAATCGTTGCAGAATCGTTTGCTGTGCTCGTTCCGCCGATTGAATCTAAGGCATCGTCATAGGCGACGGAGATGGTTCCTCTCGCCTCAACGTTCAGGATTCCGTTCTGGCTACTTCCACCGGCGGCTGTTGTATTGAGTTGCCCGGTGAAAAGTCCGCCACCAGCGGCGTTGAGAGTGAGAGTTTCCGTGTCGCCACCAGAGGTGACGTCTACGGAAATTTGACTTTGACCATCAAGGTCAACATCGTCGACGCTCACAGTAACACTGTCACCCACACGGTAACTTGTCGCATTTAAGCCCACGGTTCCCGTTGCCCCTGTGACAGGTGGCGGTGGTTCCGCAACTGTTGCGGAGGTCTGGATGAGACGTGCGCTGCCTGAAATATCCGCGGAGTCTGAATAGCTGGCGGCAATCGTTCCTCCTGGACTGACGTTCAGAAACCTGTCTTGGTCACTCCCTGCGGAATCAGTCGTCGAAATCGTCCCAGTAAAAACTCCGTTCCCGGCGGCGGAGAGCGTGAGTGTTTCGGTATCAACTCCAGCGGTCACCATCACTTGAACACTTGTCAAACCAGTCAAATCACGGTCGGTGAGAGTCACTCCAACGTTCTCTCCTGGAGCATAAGAAGTGTTGTCTAGTGTCAGTTGAGCAGTGTTTGAGAGAATCGTTGCAGAATCATTTGCTGTACTCGTTCCGCCGGTTGCATCGAAGTCATCATTGTAAACAACTGAAATGGCCCCCCCCGCCACAACGTTCAGATTTCCATTCTGGTTACTTCCACCGGCCGCAGTTGTATTGAGCTGTCCAGTGAAGAGTCCACCACCAGCGGCGTTGAGAGTGAGAGTTTCCGTGTCGCCACCAGAGGTGACGTCTACGGAAATTTGACTTTGACCATCAAGGTCAACATCGTCGACGCTCACAGAAACACTGTCACCGACACGGTAATCAGTTGAATTCAATGCGACCGTTCCGGTGACACCAGTCGCTGGTGGAGGTGGATCCGGCGTTGGGGGTGGATCTGTCGGGACTGTCACTTCTTCAAGCGTTGTGATTTCCAGAGACCATCCACGGATCGCGCCGCCATTTCGTCGACGCGTGTCTTCGACTCTCAGTGTCCAGGATCCGTTTGCGTCTAAACCATCAAAGTCAGAAAGTGTTCCTTGGGCACGAAAAGTTCCAGAAAATGGTGCGCTGCCAGAGGTGATTGACTGACTCGCTTCGTCATCGAATGTCGTGTTGGAATAATCGTCACTCGTTCCTCCCAATCCACTGGCAAGAGTCACGCGCGTGCCGTCCGGTCCAATGAGATAGATTCGCAAATCTCGATCGGATGCGTGATCAACATCAATCGTCACATTAACATCGACAATCGGCCCATTTTGCCCGGTGGCATCAATTGTGGAAGTTCGGTTGTTAGCACGTCCAGAGGAAATGCTCACATCCTGAGTGTTTTCAAAGATGGAAACAACTTCAACTTGTTCAGTTGTTGTTCCTCCACCTCCAGTATCGGTCCCTCCACCACCAGTGTCTGTGCCCCCACCGCCGGTATCGGTTCCGCCGCCTCCAGTGCCTCCACCGCCAGTATCTGTTCCACCACCAGTATCTGTTGTTTCAGCAGTGAGATTGAGTGACCAGGAATTCAGCCGACCACCACGCCGACGGACAGAGTCTTTGATTTCGAGAGTCCAGGTGCCGTTCGCATCGATTCCGTCAAGTGTTGACAAGGAACTCTCGGGACGAAAGCTACCGGAGAATGGAGCGTTGCCGCTGTTGATAGACGTTGCAGCTTCATCATCGAAGACTGTTCCTGAAAAATCATCACCAGATCCACCAACTCGATTAGCAAGCGTGATGCGTGTGCCATCAGGAGCGATCAGAGTGAGCGTCAAATTATTATCACTGCTGTGATCGATATCGATGGTTATGTTGACATCGGTCAAAATCCCATCGACACCAGTGACATCAATTTCCGAATTGTAGGTACTCGCGCTTCTGGAACTGATCGTGACATCCGTTCCATTTGAGAATTCGTAAGACTGCGAAGCCGTCGCCGCTGCCGTTCCACTTAAGAGAATCCTCTTCTCCAATCGTTCAAGAGCGGCGACATGGTTGCCGGAAACAGATTTTCTTTTTCGTGATGTTCGCGGAGAAAAGATGGGCATCATGAGACAATCACAAAAGGGAAATATTGTCAGAAAAGTTGAATAACAAGAGTGAGGCAAGAGATTGCCATCACTCGAAACACATAAAGCTCCCACATCGGAGCATACGTCACAATTCGTACAATTTGCACTCCTTTCTGTAGGATGGAACGCAGAAAAATGATTATCATTGCGATGTCGCGTAAGTTGATTAGGTGAATGTTGTTTTTCGGAAACATTCACGATTACGCCTTGGAGCGATTAAATGGAATCAACCGGTCGAATGATGTCGGAACCAACCGTTCTGATGCGTTTCGGTGCGATTTGCCAACACTGAAAAAAGATGACGCCCTTCGAGTTCGCTTGCCTTTACATGGGAATCCGATCACTATGAACTTTCAGATTGGTATTTGAAGTTCGTGTTTTTGGTTGCCGAGGAGTCGTCTTTGATGCCTGAGCCACTGCGATGTGAAGTTCTCCCGCTGCCTGATGATCAAGTTAGTTTTCGGATTGATGGTGTTGAGGTGACCCGCTGGCACTTCGGTGATAAATACAAGCGTCCGTTTTTCTCTCCGATCATTGGTCCAGGCGGTGAAACGTTAACTCGAATCGGACACCCTGGTGCGTCGAATCATGATCATCATCGCTCAGTATGGTTTGCGCATCACAAGCTCCTAGGAATTGATTTCTGGAGTGAGAATACCGAAGCATTCATTCGTCAGAAAATGTGGTTTGAATACCGCGATGGTGAAGATGAATGTGCGATGGCAGTGCAACTCAACTGGCACGATGGACACGATCCACAACCGCTGGTCGAGCAAGAATTGATCGCCACCGCTCGCCCACTTAATGATGGAAGTTGGACTCTCGACTTGCAGTCGACATTCAGACCGCATGCCGAACAGATTGAGTTTCAACAAACGAACTATGGATTCCTGGCAGTACGCCTCGCCAAGAGCATTTCCACCCATTTTGGAAATGGGATGATCACCGGAGCGTCTGGGGAGGCCGGAGAAGAAAAGCTGTTTGGCAAAGAAAATCGCTGGATGGATTATTCCGGACCAGTCACGATTCAAGATGATCAGGGGAACCGTGCGTCGGTTGTGAACGGCATCACCTATTTTGATCACTCAAGTAACCCAAATTTTCCAGCGAAGTGGCACGTTCGTGAAGATGGCTGGGTGGGAGCTTCCGCTTGCCGCGACGAAGGTCTCATAAGTACGCGTCTGAAGCCTTTACGACTGCGATATCTCCTGCACATTCATGATGGTGCAGTGAACAAAATCCAAGCCGAAGACATTCTCGCAGATTGGGAAAAATTGCCGACTCAAGCTGTGTCCAAGTCAACAAAAAAGCATCAGCAATTCGAGATTGTGGCCGCCGATTGAGTCAGCGACTCGTTAAGGAATCTCAAGCGTAAAGAGTCTCAATTCCTTTTCAATTCGACGCGAATGCAAAGTCCACGATTGCCAGCATCCTTACGAATCTGTAAGAATAATGCTCTCAATGAATTGTGGCGATATTTCTCAATTCATCCTTGCCTGCCAAATGTCATCATTCTCGCCTGAGAGTTGAGTTTTCCATGCTTCGAATTCCATGCTTGTTCGTTAGTCTTTGCCTCTTATCCTTGTTTGCCACACCACTGCGTGGGGACGACAAAAAAGAAGCTGGTGTCAAGTTCTATCTTGAACAGGTCGAGCCAGTCTTCGTAACGAATTGCTTCAAGTGTCACGGAAACGGGAAAGCCAAAGGTGGATTGAGTTTCTACACCCGTGACGCACTCCTCAAAGGTGGCGAAAGTGGCACGGCGGTTGACTTAAAGACTCCGAAGTTGAGCATGGTTCTGGAAGCTCTCAACTACGAGAGTTTCGAGATGCCTCCTTCTGGAAAGTTACCCAAAGAGCAAATAGACACAATAGCGAAATGGATTGAGATGGGCGCTCCGATGCCAAAGCGGACCGATGTCATCGAAATCAAGGAAGAACACGACACGCCCCAGGTAACTGAGCAAACAAAGAATCACTGGGCATTTCGACCGATTCAGATCCCAGAGACTCCGAAGGTAAAAGACCAAAGTTCGGTTCAAAATCAAATTGATGCCTTTGTCTTCAGCCGCCTTGATGCAGCCGGACTCTCGCCAAATCCTGAAGCTAGTCAAGAGAGCCTCGTTCGGCGTCTTTACTACAACTTGACCGGACTCCCACCGACACCAAAGCAAGTCGCTTCGTTCGTTGGTGACACTTCCGCAGAT
>JAJDEL010000558.1 GCA_029259835.1 Planctomicrobium sp.
AGTCTGACGAGTTGACGGATTGTCAACTTCTCCCAATCAATCCGCAAACCGCGTGGATCAACAAACTCCGGCATCCCTTCGCGGCGAATTCGGTAGATCCCACCTTTGATATCGGGTTTCGCAATCTGCGATGTCGGACAACCAATACGGAACCAGCCACCGGTATCAATGAGCAGCAGAGAGCCGTCGGCATCTTCCAGAACATCAGTCGGATGAAAATCCGGGTCGCTGCATGTGAGGAATTCATGTTGCTTCGATGTGTATGTCGAATTTTTCTTGTCGAGTTCAACGCGAACAACTTGTCCGGTGTTGAAAATCGTGACGAACATATCGTTCGTAAACTTGCGATCCAGAATACCGCTGCGGTAGCGAGTCGTCCCAGAAACACCAACATGCCCGAATTGATGCACCGGACCGAGGAGGTCACCGGTGCGTGGCAATTCTCCCAGAACACGCGCGCTATGTGGATAAGCTCCGCCATGCAACCAGTGAACCAGACAATCGATTCGCGGACCGCTGTAGAGAATGTTGACAGTTCCGAGAACATCACCAGTGTCGGTGAAGTCGACTTCGACCGGGTTATCCATTCCGCCACCAGCGTGAACCTGAAGATCACTGCCGTCGGGCCAGGCAGAGAAGATATACGACCCGGATTTCTTGGCAGTGACGTTACCTTGTCGGTCTTCGACTTCGTGACCATGCCGACCATCGCACCAGTAGATTCTGCCATCTGGGCTGAGGAAACAGCCATGCACACTGGCTGCGTTCCCACTGTAACCAAACGTGGCAGGCAGTTTTTCTCGAACGTCCGCGACGCCATCATCGTCCGTATCTTGCAATCGCCAAATGTGAGGCGGCGAGGCGACATAGAGTGAGTCGCGGTACCAACAGGCTCCCATCGGGAAAGTCATGTTGTCAGCGAAGACGGTCACCTTATCGAAAGTTCCATCACCATTAGTGTCCTCCAACATTTTCACTGAGTTTGGAAGTTGCTCTTCAAGCTCTTTCGTATGCAGGTTCAACCCGGCACTCTCGGCAACGTACAATCGACCACGATCATCAAAGCCAGCCATCATCGGGTGCTGAACAAGGTGCGAAGCCGCGACTTTTTCAACGATGTAACCCTCCGGAACTTTGATCAGCTTGCTCTTGTCGAATTCGTCTTTGACAACCTTAGGTGTTGTAACCTCTTGGGCTTGTTCTTCCGAGATCGGAGGATTGAAGATCACAGTCTGTGAGCCCCCACCATTGAGCAAGTCGTACTTCGGCAAGTTGTTTTCCGTGAAGAACTCGTCGAGCCGGTGTTGCAATGCCTTCTGTTGTTGCTGAGTTTCCTTTTGTCCATGAAGGTTGTTTTGTTCGTGCGGATCATTCTTCAGGTCGAAGAGTTCGTTCGGACCGTTTGGAGAACGCTGCGTCAGTTTCCAGGTGTCAGTCCGCAGACAACGTAAGAATTCAAATTCATAAAAGGCTTCCGCCGCCCAGTCTTTGATTGTCTTGCCGAGAAGTACGGCGGAGAAGTCACGCCCTGGCAATGGGGGATCGTTCTTCAGGCTCTTTCCAAAACCAAGGTAATTGATGAGCGTCGGCAGAAAGTCGTAGTTCGTGACCATGAGTTCGGAGCGTTGACCAGCTTTGATTTGCTTTGGGTGCCGCCAGATCATCGGGATTTTCATCATTTCATCGGTCGCGGTGACCGGTCGTGTGTGGTCGCCCATCCCGTAAAATCCGCCATGCCCGCCTGCCCATCCTTGGTCGGCTGCAAAGACAACAATCGTGTTTTCGTCCAAGCCTTGCTGCTTGAGTGTTGCCATCACGCGCCCGACGCCATCGTCAACGCCGCTCACTTCGGTTGCGACACGTCGATTCGAAATTGGATTGTGGAAGTAATCAAGATTGTTGTACTGCCACGGATGCGTGTCGACATTCGGAAACGATTTCATCTCCATATCGCGATAATGTTCAGCGTGACGATTCTGACCTTCTTTCAACAACAATCGGCTGAGTGCGTACGGTCCGTTGTAAGCGAGGTACAAAAAGAACGGTCGGTCGTCTTCTTTCTCGATGAAATTGACAGCATGATCAGTCCAGAACTCGGTGAGGTACTTCGGTTCCGTTCGCTGCTTGCCGTCTTCAATGATCTTCGCGTCGTAGAATGTAGACGTCCCTCCGTGTGGCATTGTGATCCAGTAATCGTCCAAGCCTTCTTGCGGCTGCATGTTGCCGCCAAGATGCCATTTCCCGACGAGACCGCAGCGATATCCTTTTGATTTTAGAATTTCCGGCAAAGATTGGAATTCTTCAAGCGTGTTTCTGGCATCAGGACCGACTTGCAATCGACCACCATGCAGGAAGCAATGGACGCCATGTTGCGATGGCATCAGCCCGGTCAGGAACGTTGCTCGCGTCGGCGAGCAAACCGGATTCGAAGAAAACGCCTGCGTCATCAACGTCCCTTCTGTCGCGAGTTTGTCGATATGCGGAGTTCGAATTTCCTCGTTACCGTAACACCCCAGCGTCCAGGCACCGTGGTTGTCTGTCAGAATAAAGACAACATTGGGATGTTTCGTCGACTCAGCAGCGAAGAGAACGCCGCTCAGAATGAAACAGAATGTGTAAAGACAAGTCAGCTTTTGGAACAGAAGCATCAGCCATACTCTCCAACAAACAAAGTCATCACCCCGAATTGGGTGGTTCGAACCACGATGAGCATAACTTTTTCAGTCGTCGTAAACCATTGCACAGCAAGAACTCCGTGATAAATCAGAAACAGTTCTTGTGATTTCGTCCAACACGCCATATTCTTGATACGTAGGTAGTGAGTAATCCGTAGGCTGGGACTTGTCCCGGCAAATTTGAGATTACGTCGTCACGAAGAGGCACGGTCATGTTCCTTCTCACTTCACAAGAGAATAGAGAATGAAGCGTCAAACAAAACGATTTGCAGTGATTGCTTTGACAACAACTGCGATCACATTGCTTTTAGGTCTCTTCACATATTCGCGCATTGAACAACCTGTTCCGTTTTCCCAATTAAAGATGACAGTTGCAAAAATGCCGCTTGGAATCACTGCGGAAGAAGCAGACACAATCATGGGGGCGCCCCCTGATTTGGTTGCAAAGCAGGACGGCGTTCTGGTCACATCTGTCACCATGCTCACGGCCTCAAACGAACTTGCTAAAAAACACGGATCACCACAGACCTACTCAATGCGGATCTGGAAACGGGATGGCATCGAGGCAACTGTCGCGGTGAACAGTGACGGAATGGTTGCTGGTCGCTGGACTTGGCATCCGGCTGATTTGGAGACACTATAAGCCACTGAACTGAACGAAACGATGATTAGGTAAAGAAATTGTAATCGCCCACTTCCGATGTTGGGTCATCACCCAGCCACACTCGCCCCTAGACCCTCAACCAG
>JAJDEL010000559.1 GCA_029259835.1 Planctomicrobium sp.
GCCGAAGTGACTGCCTGCCAACTGAAGAGTTGCTGCTGATTTCTTCTGATTGACGAGCCGCAACTTCGCACGAATTTCAAACGGACCTGATTCCAAAGACTGTTTCGTGGTCAGAATCGCATCGAGACCGCTCGCTTCAAGGTAACCATCATGACTCTTCCATGAACCTGGATCGGCATACGCATTGAGCGGCTTCCCATTTTCAACGAAGCTGACTTCGGCGAAAGCGGCAGGCGAAACAAACAGGAGAACTCCGAATCCGAAAAGCAAATACTTCATCATGCACCATATGCTTTGAACAACGTGACCATCAGAGACAGATGATCGAACATCATTCTTCCGAACGCAACCCGGTCGCTTCTCACAGACAAATCGAGACCTTCTTAAAACTTCTCGGCAGCCTGGAAGCACTCCTGTTGGATGAGTCAGAAGCGACACACGTTAAAACTGTTGAATGAAACGGCGTGTTTATCTGGAAGCGGTTTTGGTGGCAAAGAGATCCGGTTTGGTTTCGCGGAGAATGGCGAGAATATTTTTTCGTTCTGTCGTGGAGAGGTTGCGGTATTCGTCGTCTTCTGTTGGTTCGCTATTGAGGACATTAAGCATTCGTTTGACGACGTCCTCTTTCATCAGTTTCGGGAGCGAGTCAAAAGCGTCTGAATAGATTAGGTAACTGCATGGGTACTTGAAGGTTCGGGTCTGGAGGTCGAAGTCTCGTAGCGAACGTCCTTGACCGTCGCGGATTCCTTGTGCTTCGAAATCAGCTTGAAAGGAACTGACACCTTTGATTGGTGAGGTGAGTTGGAACTCGTCGGCGAAGAGGAGACAGCGGACGATTTTTTTGCTGACGGATTCGACCCGACGGTGTGTGGAATCGCTGACGAATTTTTCAGGACGATCTAATGCGGAGTTCATGACACCGTTGTAGTGAAGTGCGCCGCGGGTTTCATGATTCCCACGCGTGAGCAAATTGTGCATTTGAAGTTGATGTCCGAGTACCATCAGTGCGACGATGTCGCTGGTCTCTTCGAGATAAGGCGCCGTTTCAACGAACTTGCTGAT
This sequence comes from Planctomicrobium sp., assembly GCA_029259835.1. Classification (GTDB taxonomy): domain Bacteria; phylum Planctomycetota; class Planctomycetia; order Planctomycetales; family Planctomycetaceae; genus Thalassoglobus. The sequence goes on from JAJDEL010000559.1 coordinate 1,063, forward strand.
GTCGGTGGCGTTTGCACCATGTTCTCGGTCGAGGTCTTCAGGGCGTTGATTCTTTTGCGAAAGAACATTCCCCATGTGCCGCATCTCTCCATGCGTGCCAGAGACGTACCAACCGCCCCAGCGCTTCATGAATGGACTCGACTGCTTGGTCGTGTAGGTTCCGGAACCGAAATGAGGTTGACCGCTACGATCCGTGAAAACAGATCGCATGAGATGACCAGGGACACCTTCGGTTCGAGACGACGCATGGCAGGTCATGCACTGACCACGGTCGCGGACAAACTGTGGATGCTCGACCTTACCGACGGGAAGTGTGTAGAAGACTCCTCCAAGTTCGGGGTCGACGGTTGAGATTTCAATGACGTCTCCGTCTTGCACCCAACCGATGTAGGTCTCGTCATTGAAGTAGAGTGACCGGGGGCGCTTCGGTGTGATCCGCCTGAGTTGCAGACTGGTTTTCGAGAAGACCAGTGTTTGCGATGATTGAGGGATGTTGAGCGCTTCAAGCACAGCCGCGAGGTAGCCGTTTTTGTCGTCGTGCTTCAACTCAAAGTCGCCAGAGTCAATTCGCTTTTGCAACGCAGAAATCGCATCGTTAGGAGTTGTGTCTGAATAGCTGATGGGCGGGCTTTCAAACTCCAGTTGAGCGAAGAGTAGCGATGGATTGATGACGAGAAATGCAATCGCCACGGTCGCAGCGATTCGGTAGGTCGAGAGCATGATGAACGCCTTTAGAGCAGATTGCTCTTTCCTGTGCCCGCGGAAAACGGCTTTCACCAGTAAAAACGCTAACTTCCACGAGGCAGAACGGGAACACTAATTCAAAAAATGCTTTAGTACACGGTAACGAATCACACTTTCCTCGCGATATCCTTTCGCGAGACGAATAGTTTCATACCTTACCGAACATCGTCAGGTAAAGAGGACTTCTTTGTCCATTTTAGCCTTCAATTTCCCATTTGTCTCGGATAGCGAGGCAGGAAGAACTGTTAATCTCAAAATTGCGACACGCTTTTGGTCGATATTCGTAGTGTTTGCAGCCTTTTCGCTGTTCATCGAACCACATGCAGGAGCGCTCAGGCAATTGAAAACGAATTTCCCAGTAGGGCATGATTTCGTCGACGAGATCAGCCGGAACGTCATTCAGCAGCGCCTCATGTTGTCCATTGATGACAATATACGGAGGGACAGCGGTCTGCATACAGCACGCACCACACCCATCGCAGCTTTCGATGACTGGGAGATCGGTTAGATTGGGGGGTAAGTTGTTCATGTCTTTGAAAAGGGAAAGCGTCCCGGACTCAGGGTGGTCCGAGACGCTTCTGTCTTTTTTCCCAAGGAGATGCTCTGGGAAAGAGAAAATTGGCACCGGCAGAAGTGTCTGTGCCACCTGAGTTGTTGGTTCTAGGAAGTTTCTTTTTCAGGCGCTGGTTCTTCGGAAGGTTTCGTTTCTTTTTCGGACTCACTGGCGGCCTCTTGTTTTTTCTTTTCAATGGTTGCCAGACCTTTTTCAGGGTCTTTCAGAAAAGATTCGCGGCAATGTTCACAACAAAGGAAGACTGGTTTGCCTTCATACATCACTTTGACAGGCGTTCCCATCCCACCAAGTTTACTGCCTGTGGGGCAGAACATTTGCGATTCAACAAGTGCTTTGTCTTCATCTGAAAGTTCAGCGACTTCGGGTTCTCCTAATTCGGTTGAATCACCGAGTTCGATTGTTTCATCACTGGAACCGGATTCTGTTCCAGAAGATTCAGGGACGGTTTTCTCTGCGCAGCCGGAAAGCATTGTGAATCCGGCAACGGCAATGCACGGCAGTAAAAATTTCGCTCTATTCCATTTGGACATCTAGCTTCTCCTGAATTTCTATTGAATCGATATTGCCCGACGAAGGCATTCTAAGTGAAGCGATTGAAATAGCTACTCGCTGGTCGTGTGATTTCAATCAAATCAACTGACCTGCAAGTGTTTTAGCGCACGTCGTCAGCGATGAAGTTGTCTTTCCCGCCGATTACTTTGACAGGGAGCGTCAACTTGTCTCCTTTGATCAGACAATCTGAGACGCGCGATTCAGTGGAACTCTCTAATAAAATTCCGACCGGGGCGCAGTCAAGGATGGTGTTGCTGGAAATGTGAGCGCGGCGACATTTGCGAACAACGACTCCTGCCGGTTGTCTGGTGACATCGGTGATGTGATTGCCTGTGAAAGTGACGCCTGTTGAGTTCTCAATCAAAATCGCGTTTTGACTGTCTGCTCCATCGCCGTAATGGTAACGCGGATTACGGTCGAACATATTTCCAGTGATGACGATGCTCTCACTTCCTGTCACTTTCAAGTTATGAGCGTATCCTTTCCAGATTGTGTTGCCAGTGATTGCCACACTTCTTGCGTTTTCGACATCAATGTTGACTTGCACATCAGAGAGAACATTGTTTGCAATCGTGATGTGTGCATGTCGCGTTTCTTTGGTGAACGGTCGCGGTGTACTTTCTCCATTGATGCGGATGTTTGCGGAGTTGGGGGCATTGTGGGAATGCTGAATCGTGCAGCCAACGATGGCGACTTCGGCGACGGAGCCGCCACGACAATCAAGATCGATATTCGCACTCGGTGTGGAGTCCGGCCCGCCCATGTTGCCTTCAATGTCGCAGGTTCCAATATGAATGTTGCGGACGCCACCAGCTTTACTCACGATTCCACCAAGGTTGTTGTAACTGATGTGACAGCCGATGATGTTTGATTGGTGCAGGTCAACGTTGTCATAGAAAATTCCGACGCCGGTGTTTTCATAAACATGACAGTCGGCGATGAGAACGTTTCGATTGCGTTTGACGAGATGAATTCCGTGGTGCAATTTCCGGAGAACTGTCCGCGTGACAGTGAGTTCCATCGTCCCGGTTGCTTCGATGCCGTTTGCTTCAGGATGCGTTCCGATGATTTCGATGCCATCGACCATCGGCGTCCGCTGGTTTTTCCAGACGTTTGGTTTCACGGTCTTTGGGGCAGCGGTCCCTTCATGAGTTCCGATAAAACGAAACGCTGGACCGGGTCCGTCCATGACGACTGTCGCGGTGCCGTCTCCGCTGATTGAGATCGGACCGGTCTCGTCGAGGTTGATCTCAATCGTTTTTGTGATTCGGTAGAGACCTTTCGGAAGCGTGAGCGATTTTTTCTCAACTGAGATTCGATGCACAAATGCCGCTGTTTCGTCTGTTTTACCGTCGCCGATGAAGGTCGCTGCTGTACCGGGAGTTTGTGCGTACGCCGAACTGATTGAGAGTAGAATCGCCAGACAGATGCTTGCGGTGAGTCGTAATTGAGTGTTTTGACCGTTCATGGGTGCCATAGATTTGATTCCAAAATGAAACATTGTCGAAAATTGTCAAGAGGTGCGTGTGGATGCTGACATATCAGTCATCCGAATTCGAGGGATCAGGCAGAAGTTTCTTCCTGCGAAGTTGCGGAAAGACATGCGGGTCACTGTCTGAGAAATCCTTTCGCGAACGAAATTTCACTTGACGAAAGGGATTCAATTGAGCAAGGAGGGGAGTACCAAGGACTCTCGCAGGTTGCGTTTTAGCAACACTCTTGTTGAGTTTGAATGAATGATAGAGTTTGGGACGAAATGAACTTTTATTATCTAGATCGACTGTGGGCTTGGAATGATTGTGACCGGAACTATGTTCGACTGGCACGCATTAATTGCAGAACGATTGCATGGCCGGGAACTACCCGGCTTGCCGCCGCGTATTCATGTTCCTCGCCCACCGAAATGTGTTGCGGAGTTCATTCGACTTGTTGACCGTCCCGATTCACCGTTGAGTGAATTGGCAGCATTGATTGAAGTTGACTCTGAAATTGCGTCCAGCGTTTTGAGACTCGTCAATGGATCTCAGATGATGTTGCGCGAGAAAATTTCTTCCATCTCGCGAGCAATCGGAATGCTGGGGCTGCGGCGTTGTAAGATGCTGGTGATGAGTGCTGCAATTCAAGCTTCGATGAGCGGTCGTTCGTCTTCTCAAAAACACGTTGCGAATTTTCTTGTGGAGTCGCAAGAACGCGCTCTCTATGCGAGAAGAGTTGCGGAACTGATGGGGAGCGATGCGGAAGTTGCTTATATCTCAGCCCTGTTGCAAGACTTGCTGTTACCACAATTGATGCAAATTCATTCTCAAGCCTATGATGAATTTCGACCACGTAACGGAGCGCTTGTTGATCATGAAGCTGAGCGTCTGGAGTGGGACCATTCGATCTTCACGGCGTCACTTCTCTCACAGTGGAATTTCCCGGATGAGGTCATTGCCTGCGTCGCAATGCACCATGAACACGACACGGTTTTGAGAAACGAAAAGTTGGCTCACTCTGAAATTGGCGCCGTTGCGATCAGCGGATTGCTACCTGGCGCGTTCAGTCAGGAACCGAAAGGGATATCCCTTCTAGTTGAATATCAAAATTCGATTCCTGAATTTGATTTTCTTCAAGTTGCAACGGATGTTGACGAGGAAATGTCCGGAGTTTCAGGAGGAGGGGCCGTGCGGGTCTCACTGGCGGATCGACTTGGACGGCTGGCAGTCGCTGCGATTGAAGAGGGCAAAAAAGAGGAAACCGAATGGGTCGAGCAAACCTTGGGGAATTACACTTTGGAAGAGCAAATTGGACAGGGCGGCATGGGAGTCGTTTACCGCGCGCGACATTCAATGCTCAGGCGGCCTGCAGCAGTGAAGATGCTACGGGCATCGGTCGTCGGACCGGATGTCCTCGAACGTTTTGAAACCGAAGTGAACATCACGAGCGAACTTTCCAGTCCGCACACGGTACAGGTCTACGACTATGGCATGACTCCCGATGGTGCATTGTATTACGTGATGGAATACCTGAAAGGATTCAGCCTTGCCGAGTTAGTCAATGAGCACGGTCCGCTCCCGGAAGGCAGAATCATTCACCTCCTTTGTCAGGTCTGCGGGTCACTTTCAGAAGCCCATTCGAAAGGATTGGTCCACCGAGACATCAAACCTGAAAATATCGCTTTGACAGTTTGTGCCGGGGCGTATGACTTCGCCAAAGTTCTCGACTTTGGTCTTGTCGCTTTTAAGGACGAAATATCTCAGTGGGAAAGTTCACAAAAATTACAGGGAACGCCTGCTTACATGGCTCCTGAGGCAATTGAAGCGCCAGACCTGATAGATGCTCGAACAGATCTGTATGCTGTCGGTGCCGTGGCTTATTTCTGCCTGACAGGGAAGCCTCTCTTTAGTCATCTGGGGATGATGGAAACATTGCGTGCACAAATTTCAGAAACACCTGAATTCACAGAGGCATTCTGTTCGGAAGAGTTCAAAAATATCGTCTTACAATGCCTGGAAAAAAATCCGAGCGACCGACCTCAATCTGTCATCGAACTTGCGCAGCTGATGGGGCAATGTGCTTCTTCCAGTGTTTGGACTTTTGAGAAAGCTCAACTTTGGTGGGAAGAGAATCCGATTTCAGCTCGGAAATCAATCACCGCAGAATCTCACTTGTCGACCCGTATGATGCCGAAGTCGCACAATGAAAAAACGAAAAATTTTGAAACCGCGAATTTGCAATAAGAGCGCTCGCACGGTTTCGCGCTAACGGACTATGTTGCCGCAATCTACTTTCTTTGACAGCGCGGGCAGAAAAACGTTGAACGTTGCGACTGCACGATTCGCTGGACTTTTGAGACTTCACAGCTGACGCAGGTTGTTCCTTCCTTAGCGTAGACGCGATGTTTATTCTGGTACGATCCATCATGGTTCAAAGCATTGCGGTATGTTCCATCGCTGAGCGTTGAGCCTTCGTAGGTGATGGCTTCCTGTAGAATTCGATTCATTGCTGTGTGGATTCGTAGCACGCGTTTGAGTGAAAGTTTCGCGGCAACGGTTTGTGGGTGAATCTTCGCTTCGTGCAGGATTTCGCTCGCGTAAAGGTTTCCGACACCAGCAACGAGCTTTTGGTCAAGCATTGCGACTTTGACGGAGCGTTGTGTCTTGCCGAGTCGGCAGTGAAGGTCTTCTGCAGTAATTCGAAGTGCATCGGGACCGAGAACGCTCCCGCCCAGAGCATTCTCGAACTCCTCTTGAGTGAACAGCCTGAACGTCCCCAGCCCGCGCCGGTCCCAGATCCAGACGGAGTGTCGAGATTTTTTCAGAGAGAGTCGGAACTCGAATCGCAGGTGTTCGATACTCGGAGGGTCTGAAACAAGAACGAGTCCAGTCATGCGTGGTTCGAAGACAATAACATCGTCTGAACTCAATCGCAGAACGATGCGTTTCGCCAGTCGTTCAACAGCTTCGATGCGGCATTTGCGGACTCGCTCAAAGAATTCTGTTTGTTCAGGAGTGATTGAAAGAGGCTTTCGGTCGCATTTGCACGCTCTTACTTCGAGAATGATTGCTTGATCCATGACGGGGCGAATGCCGCGAACCATGGTTTCCACTTCCGGAAGTTCAGGCATCAGATGGTGTTCCTGGTCGTTAATTTCAGTAAGTTGCAGTTCTAGAGCAGATTGCTCTTTTTTGTGCCCGCAGAAAGCGGCTTTGATCTGTAAAAACACTGACTTCCATGAGGCAGGACGCGAACACTGATTCAAAAAATGCTCTAGAGCACGAATCTACGGCAACGTAACATCTGTCACAATCAGAACAACCGTCTCTGCTCACAAATGTTCGCACGGAATTGTAGCGACTGTTCTCATTCTTTTGTCGTCTCGAACCGGACTGGCGTGTCGGGGAAAACTTTCTTCAAAAGTTCTTGACGTGCGCGTGCTGTAAGACGATGCTAGGAAATGGTCCAGGTGGACTTATAACATAATTTGTGGTGATCCACTCGGTGAGCCGACCTCAACCCTCGACCATTCCCGTTGGAGTGACTTAACAATGAGATTCGAAACCTTGAACCAACGCGGACGTACCGCAATGCTCTTTGTGGGCATTCTATCTGTGTGCGTTGTTCTCGACGGTCAGGCGTTTGCCCAAAATGCAAACAATGCGGAGGGATTCTTTGCAGCAGGAGAAATTGCTGCGGGGAACCAAGCGGCCTCACCTCGAACCGCGTCCGTCGGTAATGCTCGTCGCCAAACTCTACAGGGTGGAACCGGAGCAGATTTTGATTCACTCATTGAATTAATTCAGGACCAGACGGCTGGCCCATGGGTTGATATCGATCAAGATGGTGGAGACATCACCCAATTTGATAGTGGTGTTCGGGTTGACCCCAATGGCGTGTTGGCAATGACCGCACGAAAGGACTTGACCGGAAACTTGGCTGCCATGGGCATTAAAGCTCACAAAGCATCGCTGAACCAGGACATGGCTCAACTGTCAAATCTACGGCTGGTCTCTTTGACTCGTCTTGAAAGAGCCGTCGCAAAGCGTATCGCAGAAGGAAAACCTGTCGTTGAGTCGATGCAGCATCTCGCTGGGCTTTCGCAGATCGAGTACGTTTTTGTCTATCCAGAAACTGGCGAAATTGTCATTGGTGGACCAGCAGAAAGCTGGGAGTACAACGAATTCGGAATGGCAGTCGGATCGGAAAACGGACGTCCAACCTTGCAACTCGATGACCTTGTGACTGTCTTGAGGACATTCAGCCCTGAAGGAATGAATATCTTCGGATGTTCAATCGACCCGAAGGCAGAGAACATCAAAGCTGTCAAAGAGTATGCAACCAACTCACAAGCTCGTGGTGCATTAAGTCCGGCCGGAGTTCGTCGCTGGGCAGCCCGCATCGGTGACTTACTTGGGTTGCAAGACATTACGGTTTACGGAGTTCCTGCCGAGAGCCGCGTTGCACGTGTTCTCGTTGAAGCGGATTACCGAATGAAGATGATCGGAGTCGGAAAGTTGGATGCAAACTCCAATATCCCAGACTACTTCGATTTGCTCAAAAAGAATCCTGCACTGGCGAATGGTGGGCTGGATGCGATGCGTTGGTGGATGACAATGAAATACGATGAAGTACTTCACTCAGAAGATCACAACATCTACAAAGTTCGTGGCTCGGCTGTGAAGTGTCTTTCGGAAAATCAATTTTTGAACGCCAATGGAGAGCGAGTCAGTACAGGGAAATCCGAACCTGTGAATCGTCAGTTCGCTCAGAATTTTACGGACCACTATCAGGAACTTGCTCAACAAGACCCAATCTTCGCAGATATGCAAGGCATTTTTGATCTCGCTCTTGTTGCCGCCTTGATCAAACGTGATCAACTCGACGAAAAAGCAGACTGGAACCGAGGTGTCTTTGCAATGGATGGAGCATACAGAACTGAGACGTATCCTGCTCCACAGCAAACAGATTCCGTAATTGCCCATCGTGTCTTCAATGGCAAGGATGTCGTCCTGCAAGTTGCTGGTGGTGTTCGAGCCGATTTAATGGCTGTTGTCAACAACAGCGAAATCAACAAGACTTCCCCACGCTTCGACGGTATTGCAGAGACTGCTAAAGCAGTTGATGTGCCTGCGAATCGTTGGTGGTGGGATGCCAAGTAAAGTTCGTTCTTGAAACGAATTCGGATTAATTGTTAACCATCCAGGGAGGGTGAAGGTGACATTCAAAATTGCGAGAGGCTTCGGTCTCGCGCTTTTTCGTTTTAGCTCTGTCTTCTTTTTTGGTGATGAGAGTTGCTCGCG
>JAJDEL010000560.1 GCA_029259835.1 Planctomicrobium sp.
CAACTGCGATGTCGGCTCGGAACGGATACGGTCTTTTGAACCGATCACTGGAATAGAGGAAGACAGGATTCTTTTTCAGCGGTGGTGTGTCCGGGCAGAAGAACGGAACTGTCACCATGAATGCGGCATCTTGAACCAATACGCCCGTGTAGCGGTGATCGGGATGATAATCCCAGGGCCGATGGGCAACAACGATATCTGCATTCCACTCTCTGATGAGTTTCACAATCGTTCGTCGATTCTCGAGTGTTGGCATCAATTCACCATCGTGAATGTCAAGAACCTCTGACGTCACGCCGAGTCGCTTAGCGACAAGTGCAGATTCAGCAGTCCGGCGTTTTGCCAATGGTCCTCCTGCCATCTGCCAGTGACCGATATCTCCGTTTGTGACTGAAACCAGTTTCACATGATGCCCCATCTTCGCCCACAACGCGGCGCTGCCTCCGCTTTTGTATTCGGCATCATCCGGATGAGCACCGAAACAAATGATGCGCAGCTTACCATCGTCCGGCGTTTTCTCTTGTTGAGCTGCTGCGACATTCACTAGTAGAAGAAGGATTAAAGAACTCGTTAGTGTTTTTAGAATCATGGTGTTGCTTTCAATGGTGGTCAGTGACAATTCAATCAAACTTTGGCGACTGAGGAATCCGATCCACGTTCGCGGGAGTACCGAACCAGTCGTGCATCTCATTCAGGAATGGCTGAACAAGTGATCTTGGTTCAAGATGACGACCGAGGTCGTTCGTTTCAACCATCCAGGTATTGAGGGCGGACCGCATTTCCAGAAGTTTCGCCTGATGCTCTGACTCGTCCACAAGATTATCAATTTCGTGCTCGTCGTTGACGAGGTCGAACAGCATTTCCTGCGGGAATGGCTGCATCAACTCGGCAGGCGGTCCGGTGAGTTTTCCTTGCTGATCGAGTTCTCGCATAAGCGGCTTGATCGGGAAACATTTTTCCTTGTATCGATTGAGAGTCGAAAAGCCTGCCCCGGGCGTGAAGTTTCGGATGTAGTGAAAACGTCCATCATGAACGGAACGCTGGCGAATCACGGTCTCGTCAATTCGGTCTCGTGCTGCGAAAACATACTTCCTCGGCGGGTTACGATCATCACCAAGAAAGACACGGCTTTGCATTCCGAAGGGTCGATCAATGCCTGCCATTGCCAAGGTGGTTGCGGTGATATCGAGCAGACTGATCGGGGCTTTATTCGTGCTTCCCGGTTTGAAATCTTCTGGCGGAGAGAGTGACTCCGGCCAGTAAACAATCATTGGCACATGCAGTCCGGAATCGAAACACCAATGAATCCCGCGCGGTTCAAGACGACCATTGTCACCGAAGAAAATGACAATTGTGTTCTCATCGAGGCCATCTTTCTTGAGTCGATCCAGAATCCAGCCTATGCGAACATCGGTCCCGGAAACGGAATTGAGATACCTCGCCCACTCCTGTTTCACCAGTGGATGATCCGGATAATACGGCGGCGGAGTCACATTACCTTCGTGAGCGACTTGAGGATGCCATTCTTCGCCGACCCACTTCACGCGAGGTTTCTCGGAGGACTTGCGATCATAGATATCGTATTCCGCCTCAGGCATGTTGATTTGAGCAAAGAATGGTTGGTGTTTTTTGAGTTCTTCCCAATCCTTTGTTTGATAAACTGGCCCTTCGTTCACAAAATTCAAATCGAGCTTGCCGGTACCGACGGTTTTCTCACCGATCGTCGTAATGTTTGCGGTTTGATAGCCAACATCTCGCAAACGATGCGTCATCGGTCGGACCCCCAGTGGTAGCCGGAAGTCGTCATCACGATGCGACCGCATGTTATGCATGTCAGTCGTCGTCTGATACATCCCAACGATGAATGCCGAACGACTCGGCGCACAAACCGGCGACGTCGAGAAGACGTTCGTGTACTTCACTCCCTTCTCGGCAAGCCCATCCAGATTTGGAGTTTTCACATTTTCCTGACCGTAACAGCCAAGATCAAGAGCGAAGTTCTCACCCACAATCCAAAGAATATTCGGGTGATCCTGTTCCGCCGGAGCGATCTCTGCCAAAAAAAGAACAAGGAGACAAGTGAGGAATCTCTGTCGCAGCATTTCGTATTCCTGTAGACATTAAAACTGATTTCTCAAACATGCGCGCGTAAGGAAAGAGTTTAACCAGAAGAATCCCCGAATTCCAGAATCAGTCTGTTAGAAAGAGATTTCACTCCGATCAGACTCGGTTTTGCGGTTCGCTCATTCGCAATTGATAATCGACTTCACATCGACGATGAGGTGGTTCTTAGACATGCTGTTATCCAATGTGTTCGGCGAAACTGACTATAACTGAGTTAGTCATGAGCGATGCAGACTTACGACATGGCATTCGCGCTGGAAAATCCCATTCACCGATTTCTTACGAATACATTGTCTCAGGCCACGGCACTTCGTCGAGCCAACGAGTGAGCCATTGCTCGACCGTCTCGTTCATCGGTTTGACGACCTTTGCCATAGGATCATCCATAAAGAGGAGACCCGCAGGTGACATGCAGTCCACGCAGAGGGTAATGTTACAGCCAACATCGCAGTACCGAATGAATCGGTCGGGAAAGTCAGCAAGCCAGTCACCACATTCCTTCGGATCGTGATGGAGCCTGTGCCACGATTCCACTGACATTTCGACTTCGTGGGGTGGGCCGAACGGATGCTTCGCCGGATGTTTCAGGCGGCTGATGCCCCAATTCGGACCGAAACCGCCATCGGCAACTTCAAGACTGATGCGACGAACAATCTCCGGAAGCTGGAATCCCAGTTGAGTTTCGACGTAATCCACGTCATTCAACTCAAGTGGAGGATTGGCGCGACGTGACGGCAGAACTTCGCCCTTGTCATTCGTGTGGACGTAATTGGCGTCCATTTCGACTGCGGGTGAGTAACGCAAACGGTCAACAAGTCGGGCGATCAATTCATCCACGATGGTCTGCATTCATAACGTTTGAGGTGCGGGGGGCGACATCACGCGCTGATTTCATTTTTCGCCGGATTCGCCGCTCCGGTTCACGCAATTGTTA
>JAJDEL010000057.1 GCA_029259835.1 Planctomicrobium sp.
CTTTGGCGTCTTCCTCGCCGACGATCTGCTCAATTATCACCTCCCAATTCGGCAGTTCTACAGTCAGGCTCTGCAGCACGGAGACGCATTCGACTGGATGCCATCGCTCTTCAACGGATTCTATTTGACCGGCTCCGGGCAAGCTGGCACGTACCACCCCTGGCATTGGCTGCTCTACCGCTGCTTGCCTGTGTCGGTCGCGTTCAATTTGGAACTGGTCAGTAGCTATCCGTTCATGCTTGCCGGCATGGTGCTGTTCCTGAAACGGCATCTGCGGCGGCGAGACGCCGCCTGGCTCGGCGGAGTGATTTTCACATTCAGTGGCTTTAGCCTGATGCACTTCCTGCACCCGAACGCAATCGCTGTCATTGCTCACTTGCCGTGGCTCTTACTGGCTCTGGATGTTGTCTTGCGCCCCGGAATCAGTTCGCGAAGAACGCGACTACTTGCCGAAGCAGGCATCCCACTACTCACCTCATCTCAACTCCTTCTCGGTTATCCACAATACGTCTGGTTTTCGCTTCTGGCAGAGTCGATCTATTGCCTTTCATTCGGTGGAACATCTTTCGCTGGCTGGAAATCGTTGCTGCGATTGAGCTTCCTCAAACTATTAGGCTTGATGATTGGAGCCGTACAAATTTTGCCCTCACTGGATGCATTAAAACATTCGGTCCGAAATCAACTTCCTGCCGATTATGTTTACCAAGATCCGCTGACCCTCGCAGATATGCTGCAATGGATCGGACCCTATCTAACCCAGTCTCGCGTCTTCGGAGAGAACACGCACGAACTCGCTGTCTACTGCGGTGCGTTGCCAGTTTTGCTTGTCATCGTTGCTTTCTGGGGACAGAAATCGCACTGGTTTCGATCTCCACTGACTCGCACGATGACGATTCTCGGAGTCATCGCACTCTGGCTCTCGTTTGGTCAAGCAGGTGGGTTGTATGTCCTTCAAGCTCAACTTCCGTTCGTTGGAAATTTTCGCTGGCCCTCCAGAGGAATTGTACTCGTTCATTTCGCCGTTGCGGTCATCGCAGCGGCAGGCTTTTCCCGACTGGCGGAAGCAGTTGAAAAAGGCGAAGACCGACTCCCGCCGATTCTGAAATTCGTTCCTATCCTGAGTATGCTAGCAGCCATCGGGACGTGGATGTTCTACAAAGACGTTGCCTCGCCAACACAGTTATTTCTCGGCCCGGTCCTTTTCGTTCTCGCGTGGCAAATGCTCAAGGAGTTTTCACGCGGCGCGATCTGCCTTGGCTTAATGCTGTTCGTTGTCGGCGATCTCGCTGCTTATGGTCTCAACTATGCCGTGCTGGGGAAAACAAAATCGATGCAGCAAATTCAGGCAGAGATTGCTGCACCCCCAGGTTCACCAAACGACGGGCGCGTCGTTGGAGAAATTCAAATCATGAACGGCCCGACAAAGTACCGGGGCAACGCATTACTCCTCGCTGGCTGGAATCAGGCAGACGGCTACGAAGGTCTGCTTCCACAGATGCACCTGTTAGGTGAAAACACAACGCTCGATTCACTCCGCATCGCCGGAGTGAAGTGGATCGTCAATGATGGTGGGCACGACCAAATCGACGGTCTTATTCAGAGTGAACAGCATCCAGATTGGCTCGAAGTCCCGAATCCCCTGCCCCGCCTTCGCTTAACTCGAAATATGCTCCTCGCAGCGAATGCAGCAACCGGCACGAAAAGTTTCTCTGCAGATAATCACGTTGTCGTACTGGAAGAGATCACGCTTCCATCCGGAGACGAAAACAACTCACCACAAGCATTCATCACTTCCGACCGATCAGGGAACATCGAAATCCAAACCGATTCCGCAAACAGTCAGCTGCTTGTTTTATCTGAACACCACCACCCTGGCTGGCGAGTCACAGTCAATGGGCAGCCCACCAAACTGATCCGCGCGGACCTCGACTTCATGGGCTGCGTCGTTCCGGCTGGAACAAATAAAGTTCAATTCAATTTCCAGCCTGACAGCCTGCGACACGGGAAGATGATCTCCATTTCAGCACTGGTTCTGTTATTTCTCTACTTAATCACTCAGGTGTTCTTGTGGCGAAGAGATCGTGAGATCCCAAAATCGCTGACGTAGAGACACGAATTGGCTAATTGTAATTGGGGAACAATAAAACGTAATAGAAGAATGACATGATCAGAACAATGCCCCATGAGATGTAGAACTTCGTATGATAATTTTCTGTGCCAGCTCGAATCGAGAGTTTGAGCAATAAGTAAGCTGTATAGATGAGAATTGGAAAAAAAGCGATTCCTAGAATCGCTCCTTTCCAAGCCCGGTTCATCATTTCCTCAGTCGATTCATCCGTAGATACCTCTCCTTCAAGCTGTGAATCATTTTGAGGAGGAGCATGCTTTAACACAGCATCCTCCGTTTGCATTTCATTGCATGACCAGCAGACCTCAAAACCTGCGTCAACGGTCTCACCACAGTTGGAACAAACCCATTGACCAAGTTTGTTAGCTGGTTGACCCTGCTTGATTTCATTCAAGAGTTCAACCGCTTTTTCCGCGTCGACGCTGAGTCCCTGCAATCGAATCCCGCCTGTTGCAGTTCCAATATAGCTTAACGTCGTTCCAATCACGTCTCCCAACAACTCAGAATGAATACCATGCTCGGCCAGATAAGCCTGTGCCAAAGATGCCTTTTCAGGCTCTTGAAACATTGCAAACGTCACTGATGTAGAATCTGTCATCTCATGCCCTGGAAAGAGAGTTGATGTTTCTCTGTACCCTATGTCGGGGAGTGCAATTCATCAAGCAAGGAGAGGCTGTTCGAATGTCATGTACCGCTGTTGGCTGGTTGCAAAGACCAACTCAACTCGTTTAACTCTTCTACATATTTCATCGATCAACTTATCGCAGATTTATCGTCTCACACTTCAAGTGTACGGCAATGCTGACAACGCGTAGAAACAACAGAAATTCGTGACTTTTTATTTAACGTCAACAATGCCAATAGCGTTTGGACCGATACGCAAGGTAGATTTGTTGACAACGTCGCGCTCTCGTTTTTCACGATTTCCAGGAGTTGAGTTGATGCTGCATCCGTCATTCGTTCATTTCGACATGAAACAATTCGTCGGCCCCTGCCTCATCACAATCGTGATGCTATCGGCACCTCAATGCTTGACGGCGAAGGACATCCAACTCGTCGGTGCCCCGGCACTTTCTCCGGATGGAACTGAAATCGCTTTCAGCTACGCTGGCGATCTTTGGAGAGTTTCCAGCGAAGGTGGTAACGCCGAGAGGTTTACGCTTCACCCTGCTGTAGAGCAAACCCCGCTCTACTCACCGAACGGAAAAAGGATTGCTTTCGTCAGTGACCGTTCTGGTTCCCGACAAGTTTACGTGCAGCCGCTCGATGGCTCTGCTTCTGAACAAGTCACCTTTCATACCGAAGGCTACTTACTTCAAGACTGGTCCGCAGATGGTCAAAAATTACTCACGTATGGAGTCCGTGATCATCATTGGAAAAGACCACAACGTTTAATTTCTATTACATTAGAAAAGCGCCAGGCGGAAGAACTTATCTTCGATGCCTACGGACAGGAAGGTCGCTGGTCGAGTGATGGCAAACGTATTCTCTTCGCGCGAGAAGGAACACGCTGGTGGCGGAAAGGCTACGTCGGTTCGCAAGCGTCGCAAATCTGGATGTACGACACCGAGACAGAAGAATTCACGCAGCTCCTCAATGACCCGCGCGGCTGTCGCTCGCCACTCTGGAAACCAGACGGCTCCGGGTTTTACTACGTCGGAGCAGAGTCCGGCACATTCAACCTTCGAGAGTACAACTTCGAAACCAAAGCAACGCAGCAACTGACCCACTATGAAGATGACTCGGTCGTACTCCCGTGCATTTCCCGAGATGGCAAGACGATTGCATTCCGGCATCTTTTCGATCTGTACGTCTACCATCCCGATCAAAAACAACCACCGAATAAACTGACCATCAAGACATCCGGCGACGATCCACAACTCACCGACTTGCGAAGGAAATTTTCGACAGCAACGAATGTTGCCTTTAGTCCTGATGGGCTCGAAATCATCTTTTCAGCCGGTGGCGATTTATGGGCGATGGATACAGTTTTGCGCGAGCCAGTTGCGATCACGCAAACCGCAGTCGATGAACAAGAACCGGTCATGATTGAAAAAGGTGCCGCCGTTTTGTTCCTGAAAGATGTTGATGGTCAAGTTGATGTCTATCGCGCCCAACCGAGCGACACAAATCTCTATTGGTGGCAGAACAAATCATTCGAAATCAAACGACTCACCAACGATGCTGCGACTGAAACGAACCTGCAGCGCAGCCCCGATGGTGAACACTTCGCAGTTGTTAAAGAGCCAGGCGACTTATGGTTAATAAAACTGGATGGATCGCCGGTTCGCAAACTTGTGAGCGGCTTTGACGTGCCGGACTACGACTTCTCACCGGATGGTAAGTGGATCGTCTATTCCCACGAAGATGATTCGTTCAACGATGAAGTCTGGATCGCCCCGATTGATGGCTCCCGTGAACCATTCAACGTTTCCAGGCATCCTGACGATGACGTTTCACCTGCCTGGTCTCCGGATGGAAAGAAAATTGCCTTCCGAGGCCGGCGCAGCGGCGACGAGACCGACATCTATTACGTCTTCTTACGCGCCTCCGACGAGGAGCAATCTTCCCGCGACCGCAAACTCAAAGAGGCACTCGACAAACTCAACAAAGTCCGCCCGAAAAAAGCAGTCCAAAAGAAGCCTGCCACGCCGGTTGTTAAAGAAGAGACCCCAAAGAAGACGGAAAAGAAGATGCCTCCGTCTCCTTCGAAACCAGAGAAACCTGACGATTCGAAGGTTGTCTCGAAACCGCCGACAACGACGAAACCAACCAGTACACAAAAACTGCCGAATGTTGTGATCGATTTCGATCATCTTCACGAACGAATTCATCGAATTTCGATTCCGAACGTTTCAGAGCGCAGCTTGTTCTGGTTCAAAGATGGAAAAACGCTCGCCTTTGCTGCGTCCATCAATGGAGTTTCCGGGACGTATACCGTTGAAATCAACACACGACTCGCACCAAAGAAAATCAGTTCATCGACCGGCGGTCTCATTCAGCAGATCGGTTCCACGAACAAAGTTGGCTGGCTCTCCTCCGGCAAGCCTGGAACTCTCACAGACAAAGGTGCGAGCGAATCTTTCAGCTTTTTCGCTCAGCAAGAGCTAGCCGTTGCAGATTGGTATCGAGCTGGTTTTGATGTTGCGTGGCGTTTGATGAATGACAATTGGTACGACGACAACTATGGAAATCGAAACTGGGCCGAAATCCGCCGCAAGTACAGTGATGCAGCGGCAAACTCTCCTGACCACAATTCCTTTGCTGAAGTTGTTCAACTGATGCTCGGAGAACTCAACGGCTCTCACCTCGGCTTTTATCCCCGTGGCACTGCGACAGCTTCCATGCAAGCTTGGCGAGAGACGACAGCGCATCTTGGAGTCCGTTTCGTTCCGAACTTCAAAGGGCCAGGTCTCAAAGTCAGAGACGTAATTCTTAAAGGACCTGCTGATAAAGATGGATCAAGAATCTTGCCTGGAGAAATCATTCTAAGTATCGATGGAACTGCTGTTGATCCTGCAATGGATTTGACGCTCCTCCTCAACGGTCACCTTGACCGTGATATCGAACTCAAAGTGCAAAACAAGGATGGCGAGCAGCGCAGCGTTCAACTGCGTCCGGTGTCCTATTCTCTCGCTCGCGCGTTGCTCTATCCTCAATTCGAGAAAGAGACTCACCAGCGTGTGGAGAAACTCTCAAAAAGCAAGCTCGGCTACATTCACATTCAAGGGATGAATCTGTCTAGTTTCCTTGAGTTCGAACGCCAATTGTACAACGTCGGCTACGGTAAAGATGGATTGATTATTGATGTTCGAGAAAACGGCGGTGGGTCGACGACAGACCATTTACTGACTGTCCTCACTCAGCCTCGCCATGCAATCACCGTTCCTCGCGGTGGTGGACGCGGCTATCCTCACGACAGAAAAGTTTACGCAACCTGGAATAAACCAGTCATCGTGCTCTGCAACCAAAACAGCTTTAGCAATGCCGAGATATTCTCCCACGCGATCAAGACTTTGAAACGCGGAAAAGTCGTCGGTGTCACAACCGCTGGAGGCGTGATAAGTACTGGCGCAGCCTCAGTGATGGACCTCGGCACCATCCGGCAACCATTCCGCGGTTGGTTCCTCTTAGATGGAGAAGACATGGAACTCAACGGCGCGAAACCACACGTCGAACTCTGGCCCGCCCCCGGCGAACTCCCACAAGGAATCGACCGTCAACTTGAGAAAGCCATCGAACTTCTCAAGAAAGATGTCCGGAAATACAAGAGAAAGAAACAACCCAAACTCCGCAAAGCGACCGAACGCAAAGTGCAACCAGCACTGGAGTCCTCTGAAGAGAATTGATTCAGTCCGAGGCCGAACGTGGTGATTCCTGACGAAAGTTCACTCATCACGTCATGGGTAAAAACTCACGGCAACGCAGTCAACTGCATACGCACGGCTCGCAGAGCGCGTGGCATATATCCTTCCAATCTGAACAGACCAGTCAGTCTCGCTTTTGCGGACCATTCTGTATTATCACTCGAATGAAAACCACAAGAAGGAAATACCCCGGAATGACAGTAATGTCTTATTGAATGATGCCCCATTTCACTTCAAGAAAGATAATCAAGGCGAACATCAACGCCAAAGCGATAAGCAACAAGTTTAGAATACAAATGACGCTGAATGCCTGTTTCTTCATTGCATTGTCACAAAATAAAATTCCATCGAGCACTACTCAGCGTTCCATCACGCAAAAGTCCTGACACGCTTTGTTGGAAATGTTCTTAAATTTCGTTTTCATTTCTCACTTCATCAGTCGGAGTTTCCGACTTGTTTCGTTTCAAGATTTCGATTGGCTTGTTGTCAGGTGGGAGAACCATGAAAAACATATAAGCCAAGACCGCCATCCCCCAAGCGAGCATGTACCAAAGGAAAGTCACTCTATCTTTCTCAAAATACTTGATCGTGATCCATCCAGTCCATAACGCGATCCACGCGCCGTAGTAATTGATTCGACGAACGTTATTTCTAGATATCCTGAAGAAAAGTTTCATCGTGCCATTGCTCGTGCTGATTCAATGCGAATCGTACCTACAGTGAGGCACGTCTCCTGCACAATTCTGAAACAATGTTCTACCCGGATTGCAAAATCGTATTCATCACATAATCTGCTGCGCTAGCGAATGATTCCGAGTCGGTCAGGCCGGTCATGGTGACGAGGAAGACTCCTAACAGAACGAAACCGCCGCCGATCAGTTTGCCGACGTCTTGACCTTTCAGGCTGCCGAGTTGGTCAGGGTCACCTGAGAGGTAGGCACTCGCGGCGAAGAACTCTTCTCCAATCAGAGTGTAATCACATGCCGCGACAAAGAACGGTAACTGAGACGGCTGGGCCGTGCCGGCGATTTGAACTGCGCCAATTTCATTCCCTGTTTCGGCGAGAATGAGGGACTCGGCGAAGAATGCCCCCAGATAAAAACAGGCCGCTGGTTTCTCGCGGACCATCTTGCCGGTCAGAAAGGAAACATACGCAAACTGTTCGTCGGTGACGTAGTAGATCAGATCGTTATTGTATGCTTCGGGGCGTCCGGCTTTCATAAATGCTGTTGCGACAGTTTCGCGAGCCGCCGTCATCACCAACGATCTGGAGGTTGGAGTTTCAAGAATGCAATCGTACTCAGCGGCTTGCTCGGCAACCTTCGCAAGAATCGTCAACCCAGCAATCGTTTGGATATCGTTCATATCCTGAATACCGGGCACGAACAAACAAGCCTGCCCCATTTCAGTCGCACGCCCGACCGCTTCTTCAATCGCTTCCAATCCCGCAATGGGTCGAACTTTCAACTTACGTCCTTGCCGCGCTAGCAAAATGAAGCCGACAACCGATCCGCAAACGATGAAAGTAATGACGGCCAACCACGACCGAGAGCCATCGAAGAGTTGTCGCGACGCGATGCCTGGCGCGTCGTGCGGAGTTTTGGCGAATGCCGATTCCAGCACTTGTTCACCAACCTTCTCAGACGCGGCGACGCGAAACCAATACTTCTCGCCACGAATGCTTTTATCACTCACCACGATCATTTGTTTCTTGGCGAGTTGTTTTTTGGTTGGTGACTCCCTGGCGACTTCGGTGTAAAGCCCATTGAACTCGCTCGATTTCTCAATCACATATTCAACTTCAGAAGCAGCATCGTCCGGCAACGCAATAACCACATCAATCTTCTCTCCACCATCCCTTGCATGGTCTTTTGCGACCACGCTCAGAGGAGGAGAAGGCTGGGCGAGAACTGAACCTGTATGCAGAAGAAAACCAATGACTAGAGCAGATTGCTCTTTCCTGTGCCCGCGAAAAACGGTTTTCATCAGTGAAAACGCTGACTTCCACGAGGCAAAACGCGAATACCAATACG
>JAJDEL010000561.1 GCA_029259835.1 Planctomicrobium sp.
ATATCCACTCAACCATGTCGGACCATCACCGGGCATCTGAGCAACGTTACGAGGTACGGTGTTGTGGTCAGTAAAGTAGTCATACCGCAACCTAACAGGCGGCTCGAATGAAGTAAGCGGATTCACTGATGTCGTCGCGCCGATCATGTGAAAGCGACCAAGTGGATAACCGGGTAATGTCGTATCCCCCCAGCTCCAAAATAGCTTGCCGTTGTGAACAACGTTCTGCACGCTATCACAACCGAGAATGTTTTGTTCTTTCCAATCAACTGCATCACCGAACTTTTGACTTTCGGAAAAAAGGCCGCCACCAGTGATCCTTCCGAGTCGCTTGGCCGGTAACTCTCGATGCAGTTTGACTTTCAAGGTTTCACCTCGTTGCGGGGTCAGCTTGATTCCTTCGTAGCCGAATCGATCCTTCTTCACGCTGTAACCATGTCCACGAACGTGAAACCAAGTTTTAACATCCATGAGTTCGGGAAGATCAAACGCAATGACACCCGCGTTGTCGGAAACGAATTTGACGCCGTGTGTCGTCCTGAACTCTACCAATGGCACCGGCCATCCATTGCTTGCATCAACTACTTCGATACGGCAAGGCTGAGAAGCCTTCACGTAGTCATGAAGAGTGAACGCAAACAAACAAGCAAACCCAAATTTCAAGAAATTTCTGCGATGAGTCATTCGATTCACTCTGAGACTGTGGCTGTTGACAACTCCTCAACCCACCTTTACCGGGGAAACAAAGTCATCTGGTTTGATGGCCAGGACGGAGCAGTTCAGCGCTGGCAACAGGCGTTCGGCGGTGTTGCCGATGAGGAAGCCGGGGATGCCGCCGCGACCGATGGTTCCCATTACCAGCAAGTCAGCGTCGTTGTCGTTGATGACCTGTTCGACGACAGAGTCGGCAGGGCCTCCCTGTACGAGAATTTGAGTTCCTTGCTGAATCGTTCGGTAGTCTGTCATTGAAAGACGGTCGAAGATTTCCTTCTCGGCGTCGGCTCGAATTTTCTCACGGTAGTTGTCGAGATCCTCTTGCGAGCATTCAGTGCGCATCATTGCACCTTCAAGTGGGTAATCGGCAGCGTGAACTACGAGCAGGCGGGCATCGATCAGTTGAGCCGTAGAAACGGCGGCGTGTAAAACTTTGTCACTCACTGGCGAAAGATCATCGGCAGCAACAATCGTCGAAACTTCCAATGGGTCGGTTTCAGGACGTGTGATCCAGACAGGGCAAGGACACTTGCGGAGTAACTTCATGCCGGTGCTGCCGTAGAGCATTCTCTTGGCGACGTTTTTTTCTCGTGTGCCGACGATCAGAAGATCGATCTCTTCGCGAAGGACTTCTTGAATCAGTTCGTACCAACCACGTCCGCTAGCGAATTTTGAGGCGACCTGAACACCATCGTGAGGGTTCGCTTCGAGGATCTGATTGATCTGGCTGTTGACCAGTGACGATAAATTTTCATTTCCATCGATTCCAGGTTGTCCATCTTCAGATGCGGCTCCTTCAGGCAATACAGTCAGCAGAGTCAGTTGAGCACCGGTTGTCTCGGCAAGCCAGAGTCCCTTCTTGATCGCTTCCTGAGTTGGGAGCGGAAGCTCACTCGTTTTTTCATTGAAATCAACACCGACGAGGATGCGCTGCAAGCCTTGCATGGGAGAACCTTTTAATTTCTTGAGTCTTAATTTATTGAGGTGTTCTGACGATGTTCGGTGTCGGTTTTGAATATCACGCTTCTCCCCTCACCCCCAGGGGAGAGGGGACAAAGGTTGCTCGAACGCTAGAGCGTAAACAGTTTTTCAAACACGGATTCAGTCTCGAAGTCCGACTTGTTGCATCAGGCGGTCGGTTGCTTCGTAGGCTTCCTTTACCCATTCTTCGATCTTATCCGGCTCAGGGGAATACTCCAATTCAATGGAAATCGTTCCGTCGATTTTCAGCTTCTTGATTTCTTGAAGGTAAGGTATGAAATCGACAACGCCTCGCCCCGGTGGCAAGTCGCCATGTATCTCCCCATTACAGTCGGAGATATGGACATGGAAGGCTTTGCCTTGCAACTTCGAGACCTCGCCGGGTGCGTCACCTGCCAGATGTAAGTGAGAAACGTCGATGTTCGCGCCCACCTTGGGGTGGTCGACTTCGTCGATGAATTCAACCATCTTGTCGATGCTGTTCAGCAGGGAAAGCGGGAACGGTTCCAGCTCGAGCGCAATTTTTACTCCCAGATCGTCGGCGTAATGGGCGAGTTCCATGCAGCTTTCAACGCCCCATTGCCATTGTTCTTCAGGTGTAATGACTTCCTGATTCCAAATGTATTCACCGAGGACCAGCAAGAGATTGTCGGCTTGATATTCGTAAACAAGATCGAGGTAGGCTTTGCAGCGATCAATATGGAATTGCTGCACGCTTGGATTGAAGTCGAGAAGGCCGACTGCGACGCAGCAGATGGATCGAATCGGTAGTTCCAGGCGGTCGCATTCATCCCTGATCAATCGACGCTCGCGAACGTCGATTTCGAGCGGATCGGTGAAGATATCAATGGAATCGAATCCGAGCGCCTTCGTTTTCTCAATTCCCCAGGCGGTATCACGTCCTGCTTGTGCCCAGGCGGAGTTAATCAGTCCCAGTTGCATCGAATTTCGCTTGTTTGTGCAGAATGTTATGGTCAGACCGGTGGAGTGCCGGGACGATGATTACTAAGATAGCGGTTTCAATCGAAAAATTCGAACCGATGGGAAGTCTACTCAAGACGTTTGAGACTGACTCGTTTCCATTCGAAAATCGTGCTGAATGAAAACATTGAGCGTATCGAGTCGAGCATTCTAGTGCCCGCGAGTAAGAATGTCTGATTCCTCACGGTAATAGTCCGCGAGGCAGGAAGCGACAATTTTATCCACGCGCGGTATAAAAATGCTCCTCTGCGATAAACCCTCAACGATAAACGGTTTTTCAATTTCGATGGACGTCTTTGTCGGGCGTCAACCCAATCACAAAAGACATTTTAACTTTCGGAGTCCACAAACATGCCAGTCGCAACACCTCAACAATATGCAGCTATGATCGATGCTGCTCAGGCCGGTGATTACGCGTACCCAGCCATCAATATCAGTTCGCTTGTGACACTCAACGCTGCGTTGAAGGGGTTCGCGGATAAAGGTTCGGACGGAATCATTCAAGTTTCGACCGGCGGCGGGAAGTTTGCCTCAGGGCTGAATGTTGGTGACGAAGTCCTCGGCAGTATTGTCTTGGCTGAAGCATGCCATCGTCTCGCGGAACGGTACGACATCCTCATTGCCCTCCACACAGACCACTGTCCTCCGAAAGCTGTCGACAGCTTCCTGAAGCCACTCATTCAGGCGACAGCTGATCGCCGCGCCGCCGGACAGGGGAACCTGTTTCAGTCGCATATGCTGGATGCGTCAAATTTGCCGCTCGAAGAGAACATGGCACTTTCGAAGGACTTGCTGAAGATGTGCGTCGAGAACGAAATCATTCTCGAAATTGAAGCAGGGATCGTCGGAGGTGAAGAAGATGGTGCCGCCGGAGCCGACATGGAAAGTGTCCCCGACGATAAAATGTACACGTCTCCAGAAGATATGGTCGAAGTCCACGAAGCGTTGAGTGACATCGGACGCTTCCTGTTCGCTGCGACTTTCGGGAATGTTCATGGTCACTACAAACCGGGCTCTGTTTCTCTTCGTCCAGACATCTTGAAGAGCGGTCAGGAAGCAGTGATGGCAAAATACGGAAAAGAAGCAGAGTTCGATCTCGTATTCCATGGTGGTTCAGGAACTCCTCGACATGAACTCGAAGAGACTTTGGCTTACGGCGTCGTAAAGATGAACATCGACACCGATACGCAATACGCCTTCACACGCCCCATCGTCGGACACATGTATGAAAACTACGAAGGTGTCCTGAAGATCGATGGCGAAGTCGGTAACAAGAAGGTCTATGATCCTCGTTCGTACTTGAAGAAAGCAGAAACCGGCGTTGCGGAGCGACTCGGTCGAGCCTGCGACGACCTCCACTCGACTGGCAAGTCGATTTTTGGAACCGTCTAAAACGTAAGTTCCATTGACATTTTCATACCCTGTTGGTCACTCGACGGACAGGGTTTTTGTATGCGCATGTGATTGAGTGCTCGACCGAAACGAGCCTCTTGGTGGATTGCAATTTGGCAATTGTTTACGCTTGTCGTCTTCTGTCATTCAATCTTTCTCCACAAGGAACCGTTCATGTCTCGTCATTCAATTCTGTTCGTTCTGTTCAGTTTGATACTCTTGTTAGGTTGTGGAGGAGGTGACTCGAACTCAGGAGAGGAAAGTTCGGCAGCCGTTATCGGTTCGAGTGAGACTCCTGTTGAATCGCGAGGGACGATAGGGTTCTCTGCACTGACGCTCAAGAACCCATTCTTCAAGGTGATCGCGGACAGCTTGACGGAATCTGGAAAAGCTCAAGGATTCGAAGTTATCGTCAACGATGCTGAACGTGATGTGAATACGCAGTCGAAGCATATCGATAATTATATCTCTCAAGGCGTCGCGGCAATCGTCATCAATCCTGCGGATCGTGTTGCAATTGGTCCCGCCATCAAGAAAGCCAACGAAGCCGGGATTCCGGTTTTTACTTGTGACCTTCAGTGCGTGGCGGATGATGTCGAGATTATTGCTCACATTGGAACGGATAATTACCAGGGTGGTCGATTGGCAGGGCTCGCAATGATCGATGCTCTGGGTACGCAGGGAGGTGAAGTGCTGGTCTTGCACTTCAAGCAAGCGAATTCCTGCGTCGAGCGTGTCCGCGGCTTCACTGACGAAGTGAATGAACATAACACCGGAAAAGAGGAAGGCAAAATTCAAATCGTTGCTGAACTCGAAGGTGGAGGACTTCAAGACGAAGGCTTCAGTGCGACGCTTGATGTTCTTCAGCAGCACCCGAATTTACATGGAATTTTCGCGATCAACGACCCCTCGGCACTTGGAGCTTATACGGCTCTCAAGCAGTCAGGAAAAGCAGACCAAGTCAAGATCATTGGGTTTGATGGACAGAAGGAAGGAAAACAAGCGATCAAAGACGGGAAGATTTACGCCGATCCAATTCAATTCCCTAAGAAAATGGGAGTCGTCACTGTCGATAATATCGTCAAGTATCTTGATGGTGACGAAATTGAAAGTGTTCAGTTGATTCCGACGGAACTCTACCGACAGGAAGACGGAATGAAAGACTCTTCGTTACAGTAAAGGCAGTTAGAGGAATCGCCGGAACGTTCTCATTCTCTTGTCTCGTTCATTTCAGATTGATCCATTGATGACGGCGAATGTTCTACAAAACGAAGTTCCGCTCGTTGAAATGCGAGGGGTTTCGAAGTCGTTCAGTTCGGTTCAAGTCTTAAGCGGGGTCGATCTCACTCTCTCACACGGAGAAATTCTGGCTCTTCTCGGCGAGAACGGTGCTGGCAAAAGCACGTTGATGAAGATCCTTTGCGGAATTCATCGTCCCAGTTCCGGTGAAGTTTTTATTGACGGCGAATCGCTGATTCTTGGGAATTCACAAGCAGCACAAAAAACTGGGATCAGTGTGATTCATCAGGAATTCAATTTAATTCCGACACTGACTATTCGCGAAAATCTTTTTCTTGGTCAGGAAGAGGCTGTCTTGAAACGCCTGCCGGTTAAGCAGGAGAAAGAGAAAGCCAACGCGATTTTCGAGCGGCTTGGAGTGAATCTCAATACGGAGTCGCGCGTGAGCAGTTTGACTGTTGCGGAACAGCAACTCGTCGAGATCGGGAAGGCACTCTTGCTCGATTCCAAACTGATCGTCATGGATGAGCCAACCGCAGCGCTCTCTCCACAGGAAGTGGAAGGGTTATTTGCTGTGATTCGAGAACTACGAGGACAGGGAATTTCTGTCATCTATATTAGTCATCGACTCAATGAGATTTTCGATATCAGCGACCGCATCACCGTGCTTCGTGATGGAGTGCATGTTGCAACGAAATCGGCCAGCGAGCTTTCACGAGACCAATTGATTGAATTAATGGTCGGTAGGACTCTGGAACAGGAATTCCCGAAACGTAACGTTGTGATCGGTGAGGTTCGTCTCGTCGCCAGCAATTTATCGAGAGGAGGAAAGGTCAAAGATGTTTCTTTCTCGCTCAAGCGTGGTGAGATTGTTGCACTGACAGGGTTGATCGGATCAGGGCGGACAGAAGTTGCTCGTCTGTTGTTTGGTGCCGACCGTTTGGAAGCTGGGACGATCACTCTCAACGGAAAGCCGATGCAAATCAGAAACCCGAGAGAGGCGATTGCCGCCGGGATTGGATTTCTCACCGAAGATCGAAAGACTCAGGGGCTAGTCGTTGAACAGTCGGTCTTACACAACTTTGGTCTCCCCAATCTGCGGAAGTATTCCGGAGCCTGCGGTATCAATCATCGGCAGGAGCGTGACGCTTTTGCGTCGTTTCAAAAATCAATGCGAATCAAGCTGGCAAATCCGAATCAGCCAGCAAAAACACTCTCTGGAGGCAATCAGCAGAAAGTCGTTCTTGCGAAATGGCTTGAGCGAAATTCTGATGTTGTCATTTTTGATGAGCCGACACGCGGGATCGATGTTGGGGCGAGGTACGAAATTTACCAACTGATGAACAAGCTGGCTGCGGATGGGAAAGCCATTTTGATGATCAGCAGCGAACTTCCTGAAGTTCTCGGAATGGCGGATCGAATTTTGGTGATGCACGAAGGCCGATTGACTGGCGAGATTTCCGATGTTGAAAACGCAACACAGGAACAGATCATGGCTCTGGCTGTTCAGTAACGTTCGTCGTTTTATTGAAAACAAAAATACCCCCAATAATCAATGATCAAAAAAATTCTCAATTCCGATTTTGTTGCCCACTATGGTTCGGTGTTTGTGTTGCTGTTGTTGTGCGCTTATTACAGCTACGCGACGTATGGAGAGCAACATCCCATTTCGCCAACCGCTGGAAAGGCTCTTGGCAAGCGTGTTGCAACAGAAACAGGCGATGGAAGTGTGATCATTGTCATCCGCAACACCGCTGGAGATCGCGCCTTTGCAAACGCAATTGAAGCTGAACTGAAGGCGCGAAGCGTTTCTGTTTCCGGTACGGTTGCTGGGTCGCCGGCGGAGATTCGAAAGGCGATTGAAAAGGCAGGCGAATCCGGTCAAAAACTTTCAGCAATCGCAACACACCAGCCTGGGACGCTCTTTGGTCCACTTCGTAAAGGCAACATTAAAAAACTTCGAGAGAAGTACCCCACTCTTTCAGATGTTCAAGTCGTGTTTCCGAAGAGCTACTTCTGGCCTAGTTTTTTGACGCGTGAAAACATTGTGAATGTCGTCAACCAAAACGCTGATATCGCCATCA
>JAJDEL010000562.1 GCA_029259835.1 Planctomicrobium sp.
TGGCTGTCCTGGCTGCGGTGAAATGATCTGCGCATGTGGGATGGAAGAGAAACCCTAAACGCAAACAGCACACGAATCGTGTGCTGCATGCGAAAACGTATCAATTCATCGTCAGGTTAATTGAACTTCCAGCCATAGCTATTGAGCTCGAGTGCAAGAAAGATACACCCGGTAAGTAATGATGCGACAGCGACGAACAGAAGTCCGACGTAGATATCTGGGGCAGGGGATTCTCCGCGTGCCATAGTTCTACTCCCAAAAAATAAAGTGTGTACAAGGTCAACGGACGTCAATCCGAAAAGTTATTTACTGCTACTGAGTTTACCGACGACTGGTTGTCCCAGCTTTGAAGTCGCCGTGTCACCTTTTGCGATAATGCCATTCTTCGCTGGCAAAACAACACGTGCAACAGCACGATCAGGTTGAACATCGACAATAAGCACCCGACCGAGCCAGTCAGAGGAACTCTCTTCGGTATTGTACCGAATGACGTCAAGTTCGTGATTCACGATCAAGCCATCATCGCTACCAATCGAAAGCTCGACAAACTCAACTCGGTTTGCACGATTCTTACTGATTGAAATCACAAGCCCTTCGACTGGCGGTGGTGGAAGCTTCATCTTCTCAACAATGTCAGGGTCCGTTTCCAGATTGTGTGCTGCAACGACACGCTCAAGATACGCCATCTTTGCCAACATATCGTTATAGCGTTTTCGCAGTTCTTCCAGAGTGACATCCCGAGTGAACACTTGATCCTGAAGATCCCGAACTTTGGCAGACTCATCATCGAGTTTGACAACCAGCTTATCATTTTCGATTCGCTGTTTTTCGGCTTCTGCTTTACGGAAAGCGGCTTCCAGACTTTTAGCTTCTGCCAGTCCAGTTTGCTCTGCGCGCTGTGCTTCTTTCTTTTCGACTTCACCATTCAATCTTTGAATAGTGGCACCTTGAGTGAGGTTCGTTGCCTGTAATCGATCAGCACGCGCTTTTTCTTCGCGAAATTTCGCATCGAACTCGGAGCGGGCGAGTTCCAGTTGCTGCTGCACTTCTCCAAGATTCGATTGCAGACGCGCAGTAGATTCTTTCTCGGCTTCGTACTTCCCAAGCCAATTCTGATGCATTGAGAAAACCGCTCCAGCAAACGCCATAAACAGAAGGCTGAGAACCACCTGAACGACGACCAGAATTTTACCGACATATGACATTTCAAACTCCGAAAGTGATCTCTAAAAAGAAGTTCACTCAACTCGTTAGGGCTATTTGCCTGGCACAGGTGGATTGTAGTTGAGCAACTTCTGTCGTTGCTCGGCACGATCAATATGTTCTTTCAGTTGATAATCAACATCGCGAAGCTGCTCTCGAATTTTCTTGAGTCGAAACAGATCCGCCTTTAACTCTTCGACTTGCTGACTCAACCGAAAAACATCTTCACGTCGCGACCCGATCTGTCGTTCGATCTTTCGAGCTTCCACCGCACTGCCAGTGACCTTTGAGGTAAGATCGCTCTCCTGCTTCGCCAGAGTTTCGAATCGCTCACGCAATGAATCAATATGTTGCTGAAGAGCTTTTTCATCCGTCACTTGTTTTTGTGCGAGGGCATCGATGCGAGTTTTCAACAACGGTTCGCGACTTTGAAGATCTTGCACTTCTTGCTGATTCTGTTGCTGAATTTCATCCATCACCTTCGTGAGGACTTCTGGAAGAATTTTGGAACTGGCAACTTGTCCGGAATCACTCCCACGTGTTGCTTGCCAGACAGGTTCTGCTCCATCGGATTTCGATATTTCGTAACCGTTGAAGTATTCCGCACTCATGACATCTGACCAGTCCGGTCCTCCAAACGAGGACGCAATGGCAAAGCCGACAAATGCGAGACTGGCAACAGCCACAAAGACTGCGAGAATTTTGCTGAATTTCGTCATACCAGAAGTATTCCGAATCAATTGCTGGACGAAAATATCTTGAAAACATTCTCAAAACACCGACGGATTCAAAACGTTTCGAGTAGGCTCCTCGAAACGTTTTGAAGGTCAATATGAGAATGACGACTAGTTAGGGAAGTGATCTGACTGTCGATAGTACGAACGCACAATTCTCACTGTCAACAAGTAGAGCGAAAATTCGCATCAAAACTAGTTGAACAGAGTCGGTTGTACAGGAACGACATTCAGAGAAAACTTCCCTTATCGACAGTTTTCGGCATTCATTGACCAGAGTGGAGACAGAAGTGCATGACTTTCGGTGATGCTGAAGAGTCTGTGTGAATTCACATCGACTATACCGATTGTGGCGAATATGGAGTTCAGAAATTACGGAGGATCATAACCGCCCGGATGAAAGGGATGGCAACGGCAAATCCGAAAAAGACCTTTCATGGCTCCTCGAATAGCCCCGTATTTTTGGACAGCCTGAATAAAGTAACGACTACAAGATGGCTCGAATCGACAACGTCCACCTAAAAACGGTCCCAATGTGATCTGGTAGAGCTTCACGAGGAGAATGAGCAGAGTCGAAGGGGTTTGCCACAGGGTTTTCCAACTGAAAAGCTGTGGTTGGTCATCGTTTTCTGGCTCTCGTGGTGTTTCTGGTACTTCGGAAGTCATTACACACGCTCACTTAATGACTTCCGCAGGTGCCACACCCACCGCCTGCAGAAGGCATTGCGACTGGTCCTTCTGACGAAACAGGTTGCACTTCGACGACTCCTAAACCAGCAGCGGCGGCTTGCAGGGCGAGTTTTGTGCATTCAGGTCCACGTTCGTTCAGGACGTAGAGAACCAGTTTCTCGCCATCGATTGTCCAATCCATTTCAATCAACTGGAGATCAAGATCCCATTCGACGATGCGGTCGTTCCACATATCGAACTCTTGCTGGACTCGTTCTCGAAATCTGAATTCCTGCTGCCGGTCGACATCTGTTTTCAAGCGTTCGATCTGAAACGATGGCTCTGGAGCAGTTTGACCTGGCTCCTGAACAGGTTTCGCAAACTCCAGGACTCTGCCTCCTTCAAGTCCACGATGTGTCTGAACGATGACCTCGTCGTCGCGATGAATCGCTAGCGATTCAGGTATTCCGCAACGAGCCACTTCTGGGACAGCTCCGTATCGAACGAGTGCAATTTTCATATTGATGATCTATCGAATTGATGTCTAGACGTGAGACACTGAGAATTCATGAACAGGGATGATACCATCTGTGGTCACAAAGTTTCGACCGTCTCGAACAATTTACAACCAAACCTGAATAATGCCACACTCAAGTTACGCAGGAAATATCGTCTGCTCTCTCAACGGAGAGATCATTCCGTTCGAGCAGGCTCGGCTGCCTGTTTATGACCTCGCGATTATGCAAGGTGCCACAGTCACGGAGCGTTTACGGACTTTCCAGCACCAGCCATACGATATCGATGCACATCTTTCTCGATTGCAGCAGTCTCTCAATCTGGTCCACTGGAAAGGGCTACCGAACCTGAAATCTCTCAAGAATGTGACTGAGGAGGTGACGAAGCACAACTCTCAATTCATTGAAACAGACTCTGATCTGGCAATCGTAATCTTCATCTCGGCAGGTCAGGCGATCGGTGACGCCAACGGCTTAGCCACACAGAGTCAGCCAACGGTTTGTGTCTATACGGCACCGCTTCCGTTCGCAAATTGGGTGAACGGATATCTCAATGGTGTTGATCTCATCACGCCCGAGACCAGGCAAATCCCCAGAGCAAGCCTCGACTCGAGGATTAAGATGAGAAGTCGTCTGCACTGGCAAATCGCCGATCAAATCGTGCGAGGACAAAACCCGCGTGCGACAGCACTTTTGCTGGACGAAAATGATTACCTCACGGAAACCAGCAGTGGTAATTTTTTAATAGTGAAGGACGGGACAGTCCTCACGCCCCGAGAGTCCAGCACTCTGGACGGAATCAGCCGCAGTCATGTGATTGAATTTTGTAACGAAGCTGAGATTCCGGTGGCGTTTACTGACTTATCAGAGTTTGATGTCTATCACGCAGAAGAAGCATTTCTCACATCCTCAACGTATTGCATCATGCCGGTCGCAACTTTGAATGGAAAGAAAATTGGCGATCCGGTACCTGGGAAGATGACGCAACAACTCACCAGCATGTGGGCCGAAGAAATCGGAGTCGATTTTGTTCATCAGGCAAGAAGAGAGTCGGAATGAAACGAGAGCAAAGTCTCAGTCGCTGGCAACTTTGAGTTGTTTCATTCGCTCACGCGCGCGGTGCAATGTTGGGCCGACCGAGTTCTCTGGGATTCCGAGGTCGCTACTAATTTCTCGATAACTCTTCCCTTCCAAGTGGTACATCCTGACGATATTCGCTTCAGAGGCAGGAAGCTGCGAGAGCATCATTTTCACCTCTTCTGAGTCAGCCAGTCGTTGAACGTGGTCTGCACCACCGACACTCAAAGCCGACTGGTGAGCATCGACGTGCCCCATCGCTTCGAGTTGCTTACGTTTAACAAGAGCCTTGACCACGATTCGGCGAGCAACGACGACCAAATAGCTGGCGAGTGAAGAGCGCCCCTTGAAGTGACGCAAAACTGCAAATTCGTTTTTCAGAAGCGTCACGAATATCTCGGAGCAAAGATCGTCAATGTCCGCTTGTGAAAGTTTCACGCTCCGGGCGTAGCCGGATTGGCTGATGACATGAATGAAAACACCGAGAAAACGATCTACAAAATCCTCCCAAGCCCCCGGTTCTCGTTCGAGACACCGGTTGAGAATTTGTCGATCTGTTTCCACCAACGGCACTGTGCTTGCCCTGTAAAAGAGTCAATTCAACTTATGGTACACCTTAGTATCGACACTTGAGTACGAAATTTTACGCCTGAAAGGCAATTTGGACAACAGCGACTCTTTGTACATGTCTTCATACGTGTGAATTTAGTGAACTTTCAGCACAAACTGCATTTTCCGCAAAAACGGGCTGTATTGACGGACCGACACAGACCGAATCATACTTAAGAGTACGTTGATGGCCTGTGGGTTGCACAAGCTTGGTCCGCAAGGACACTGTGGGGTGACCCCACGGGAGAAACGTTGTTCGAGATTCGATGGATGAACCAGTCCGTCGATAAGTCTTATTATCGACGGACTGGTTCGCCACAGGATGCGGTGTGCAGCCCACGGGTCATTGTTTAGATTTTGAAAATACTCGAACGTTTGCCACTCCCTGGAAGCCATTGATATATGGGATTGTTTGATTTCATCCGTGGCATCTTCGGCGGCTCATCGAGCGGTCCAGACCCCCACAAATCATCTTCCTCTCACAGAGAGGCGACAGCTCAGGGCCAACAATCGCCTCAAACCTCTTCCAGATCGCGCGATTATCGAGAGAGGAAAGTTCGACCAGAAGTTTCTCTACGTCGACTGGAGTATCGCCCCAATGCAATTCGGACACCTGCAAGCCAGGAAATGGTCTCCAGCAAGCCCTATCTCTTCGCTGTGCGAGGGCATCGGCATGGGCAGTTTATTGATTTAAGTCAGGATGCCGATCAGCGCTGGCTCGAGTACTATGGGCTACCGTTGCTCAGAACTCCAGATGATCTCGCTGCCTGGTTGGGTATTCCGATAGGCAGACTGGCCTGGCTGACTCATCGCACGCGTGAAGGGAACCGGCCCAAAGATGAACACGATGCGCACTACCATTTTATCTGGAAGAAGAAACGATCCGGCGGCTGGCGACTCATTGAAGCTCCCAAGCAAGAACTCAAAGCCGTTCAGCATCAAATTCTGCACGAAATACTTGATCTGGTCCCTGCCCATCCAGCAGCTCATGGATTTCTCCGTGGTCGATCTATCGTGACGAACGCAGCCCCTCACGTCGGAAGCAAGTTTATCCTCAAGCAGGATCTGGAAAATTTTTACCCATCGGTCAAGTATTCTCGCGTTGTCGCGATCTTTCGCAGCCTTGGCTTCAGTCGGGAAGTCAGCATTTGGTTAGCACGCTTAACCACTTCTGCTCCTCCCTGGGGACTTGATACTCCAATCAATAACTGGGAACTTTGGCAGTTCATGACGCACCACCTGCCGCAGGGAGCGCCGACTTCCCCGGCAATTGCGAACCTATCTGCGTTCGGATTAGATGTCCGTCTCTCCGGACTCGCCAAAGCCTACAATCTGAAATACACCCGCTACGCCGACGACCTCACATTCTCCGGACCTGGACTGTCGATTCCGGCATTAAACGACTTCATTCCGTTAACAAATAAAATCATTGCCAGTGAACGATTCAGCGTGAACAAAAGAAAACGCAAGATCATTCGCAACAGCCAACGCCAGTGCGTCACAGGTGTTGTTGTGAACGAAAAGGTGAATATCTCGAGGCAAGACTATGACCGATTGAAAGCGATTCTCCACAACTGTGCGAAGCACGGACCACAGACTCAGAATCGTGACAAGCTACCAGATTTCGCGTCTCATCTCCGTGGTCGCGTCGCCCACGTGAAACAATTAAATCCAGCGCGCGGTGCAAAGCTGCTTTCAATCTACGAAAAGATTCGTTGGTAAGTCTACATTCAAGGTAGACAATTTGCGGCACTCTCTTCAGAATCGGCAGAACCTCAGCGAAGGACTCTGCCAGGCCAATGTCGGATCAAGAAAACCCGTTCGAAACCCCTTCACCTAAGGGCATTCGCCTTGTTCAGGCAACACTGCGGGTGATCGTTGCAATTCAGTGTTGGGGCTATGCGGCCAGCCATTTGCATCATGAAAAAGCATACATCTTTCTAGATATACTGAAATCCAACTACGACTTGTCCGCCGAGCAAGTCGTTCTCTTTACGGATTACGCTGCCTATTTTCTCATCGGGGCCGGAGTGGTGACGTTATTCCGACCGATGTGGCCTGTTCTCATGCCACTGACAATTTGGCAAACAGGCATGGCAATCACGGTAACCGTCCTGGAGCCGGGATATTTGTCGTATCTTGTGTTCTCAGAGCAGGCGGTTCGCTTCGTTGTTCCAACTGCGCTGCTGGTGATCAACTTTTGGCCTCCTCTCGTGAAGCCAACACTCGCATTTTGCCTCTCCTCGATCCGCATGTTGCGCTTGGCGACCGCCATCACATTTATGGGGCAGGGATTGTTGGCGCTCTATCAGTTTCAAAATGGTGGTGACGGTGTCGAGTTGGTCACCCTTTCCGCTCAAAACCTGTTTCATAAAGCCATCGAGCCAGATCAAGCACGGCAAGTCCTTGCAGCCATTGGAATTGTCGAGATAGTCGCCGCCGTATCGCTC
>JAJDEL010000563.1 GCA_029259835.1 Planctomicrobium sp.
GTTTTGCAACAACATTCGGCAATTTCCGCATGGGACCAAGCTGGAATTTCCCTCGCCAGGAAATTCCAACACTCGGAGAAAATGCAACACAGGCCTACAGCTCTCAAACACGAGTTTACCTCTGCAAACGCATTTGGCGTACATTAAGAAAATTCGGTGAAGGGGATTCCGGCGACTATTGCAAAATGGCAGCAGGTGTCCTGAAACAATTCTCTGATGCTGACGGTTCGGCCCCCCGTGCAGTCGGCTGGTATCGCTGGGATTCAGAACTGCGCCGTGGTGAGACGATTACATCCCACTATGATCGATTTTCAAGATTTCTTGCCTTCAACGGAATCCTCTACACAAACAGTTCCCGGTATGAACCAGATCCTGCAGGAAATCAGTTTCGCTGCGCGTCCAATTATCAACCAGGGCAACCGGCTCCCGAAGGACGCGAAGAAGCGTTTCCGAAACTTTGGGATCAGGCTCCCGAAGTCGTCGTTGAATTGTTGCTTGCGAGCCAGTGTCAACCTGTCCACGCGTTTGGAATTGGCGTATTAAAAGCGAACACAGCGTTCCATAATCTCATCAAATTTGAAGCGTTGACTGCTCTACTAGGTGTGAAGTATCGCATCACCACGCAGTTTGTATTCGATCTAGTTGTCAAACGTTTTGACGCCGCAAATCCGGATGCCGCATTGTTGCTAGCATTGGCGAATTGCGATCTCGACGCAGCTCGCGAACAAGCCTACCAATGGATTCATGAATGCCGCGAACGACTCATTAAACAAACCGATCTTTGGGCAAAACTCATCGTCAGTCGTCAGGAGTCAACGCGACGATTCATTCGCGATGAATTACCGAATCTATTGCTGACTACAGAAGCGACACAGGTGGTGATCGGAAAAGTGCTGTCATTCCTGACGTCAGTTCAGACGGATTCCAGTGAGACAGATGCCAATGAAACAATAGAAAGTGAAATTGCTCGCGATGCCACGGAAACTCTACTCATCGCATTTCCTGATCATCTGAAAATCATTGGTGTAGATGTCATTCGAGACTTGGCTCAGCATTCGATGATGGAACTCCAACGATTTGCCGGAGAGTTGATTCTCAGGCACTCCGAATTGGCGTCTCACCCTCCTTCAGATGTTTTGAATATGCTGTTGGATTCTGAGCACGAAGCGTCCCGCAATGTTGGCGTGCGTATTATCGGTCAACTCCCGGAATCGGTCCTGTCGGAAAGCATTGACCTGTTGTTTGAACTTGCCCGCCACAAGCGTGAGGATATCCGCCAACTCATCCGGCCCGCAATTTCTAAAACCGCTCAGGGAAATTCCGAATTCGCGAGAGAGATCAGCCGACGTTTTGTTGAGGCCTTGCTTATCCCCGGCGCTCCCGAAGGAGTTCCCAGCCATACAGCACTCGTGCTTCGCGAAGACTTACGTGATTACTTGTCTGAGGTTACGCAGGCAACCGTTTGGGAATTGCTTTACTCTCGCTCTGCACCCGCTCAGGAAGTGGGCGGTATGCTTTTGACCTCCAACGTTGATTCCTTCTCGCTGAGCGTGGAAGAAATTACCCGACTCTGCCATCACAAGGTGCTTTCCGTCCGTGAATCCGCGCGAACCATGTGTCAGCAGAATCTACAGCGGTTCCAAACCGATCCTGAAAACGCGGCACTGATGATCGATTCTGCCTGGGAAGACACACGCCAGTTTGCCTTCGCGTTTTTTGAAGAAAACTTCGCATCGGCAGATGCACTCTCACCAGAGGTGCTCATCAGTATTTGCGACAGTGTGCGGCCTGATGTTCAACTCTTCGGACGGGGAATGATTACACGGCTCTTTAATGACGAACATGGGGAAGAATACCTTCTCAAACTGAGTGAACACCCCAGCGCTGGAATGCAGTTATTCGTCTCGAATCTGTTAGATCAATACGCTAACGATCCGGAAATTCTTCGCGAGCTGTCGCTGTTCTTCATCACGGTTTTGTCTCGCGTCAATAAAGGCCGAGTTGCCAAAACAAGAACTTTCGTTTTGCTTGAACGGGAAGCTATAAAAAACGAAGCTTCCGCTCGAATCGTGGCAGAAATACTGGGGCGATTATCAGCCACGACCGCGATCATGGATCGAGGAAAAATGGTCGAGATGATGTTGCAAATTCAAGGGGATTATCCTGGCATCGAACTGCCGCTGATCGTCCAGCCATTGGAGGTACGTGGTGGAGTTTAACTATTCATATCAACGAGACAGTCTGGTCGACAACAACTCCTCGCGAACACAGATCTCGTTCTCGCCGGACACTTTGCGGCAATCAACTTTCTTTCGAGGTCAACTCCGACAGAAAGTCGCGTTCCGCGAGGCAATGAGTGCCTTGCACGATGTCGTGATCTCGGATCAACGCTGGCATCCCCAAGACCGGACCGAGTACAAAGCTTGGCTCGCGAATCAGGAAATTGTCGACTGGGTAGCAATTGCGCAACAGACACAGGAACTCGATGCTCAAATTGGCGAAATTCGCCAGGAACTTGATGACCTCCGCAAGTCTCGAAGAAGCAGGATGGGGCCATATAACAATGCTCAAAACAGATACTTCAAATACCTGTATCAATTTGCCAAAGACGCATGGTGGGTTCTCGACCCGGTGATCACCGTCCATCCAGACGAATTATTCTTTGAATGTTTCAGTCAGGACGAATCGAGTTACGGACGACTGAGCCTGAATTACAATGTCTTTCAAGACGTTGGAGAGTTCTCCTGTGGAACCACCAACATTGACTACTCCGAGAATCTCTACAACGAATTCCAGAAAGTCCGCAGCTACAAAAACACCCAGTTCGAAATTGACCCCAGTGGGTTTGAAGTACAAACGGGGGCAGATGAGAGCTTCAAAGAGGTCAAAATTGACCTGCCCGACAGTTGGGTGCGAGGCTTTCTTCAGGTCAGTTCGGCGATGTCCTTGCCGATGGTGACGTTTCAGCTCGACCCGATGGATATCCACAATATCTGCTTCCATCTAAGACGGCGAAAAGAGGTGAAAGGTCCACGCTCGCTTCGCTATCAACTCAAGCCTGGGGAACCGGTGAAGATTGTGATTGATCCCTGGGGAACTGTTCTCGAATGTCCTCGTTCGATTTACACAGGAGAGAGCGAACAGGAAATCCGGGTTTGGGGACGCAGACGCATTCACATTCTCGAACGGCTGATTCCGGTCGCCAAGAGTTTCACCGTGCAGCTATTAGGTAAAGGGATGCCCTCATTCTATATGGCTGACTTGGGTGACATGACATTCACACTTGGTCTTTCCGGCTGGACAACCAACGACTGGGCCTCCTCAGCCAACTTTGATTTACTCGCTCCGCGTGCCGATGTGGATCAACTGACGAAAGTGAAAGTCTTTGAGGCACTGTGCGAAACATGGTACGAATCTCCTGACTCACTCGCGCAGCGACTGGACCTCGACCGTTCCGTAGTTCTGAGTTCTCTGGCTTCCTGGACACAAGCCGGGCGAGCAATTTGGGATGGAAACAAACAGGTCTACCGTGTCCGTGAACTCGCGCGCGATCCGCTCCCTTTAGATCAACTGAGATTTACGAGTGATCGGGAAGAAAGTGCGACACGATTCCTGGAGGAAAAAACAGTCAAGGTGACATCCACTTTTGAAGACAACGATCAAGTGCGATCAATCGAAGGATGGGTCAAAAGCAAGAAACGTAAATATGAACCATCGTTAAAGGTCGATGCTGACGAGCGAATTGTCGAAGCGGAATGCACTTGCAACTGGCATCGGCAAAACCGTCTGCGAATGGGACCATGCGAGCACATATTGGCACTGCGAATGCAGTTTGTAAAACAGAATCGACCATCATGGCTACGGTCATTGATGCATTGAAAATGAGAAGTATTTATTAATGAATTTGATGCGGAGTGGGAACGAGAGTGAGCCTTGCAACCCGGGCGGCGGATCGCCGTCCATGTGATTTGGTTTAGACTGCGTCACTGGTCCACTCTTGACTGTGCAATTCTCGAACTAGTGTCGCGTTTGCGGTGCGAATCCGTTGGATTCAAACTGCGACACTAGTTCGGAATTGCTTGAGTTGAGCGGCCCAGTCCTGAGAGCCTTTCGAAGGGAAACTCGCTCCACTCCGCATCAGTTTTTTTTAATTCGTAACATAATGAGGTGAAACGATCACATGGAGTGGAGACATGAGTGAGCCTTGCAACCCGGACGGCGGATCGCCGTCCATGTAATTTGGTTCAGACTGCGTCACTGGTCCACTCTTGACTGTGCGATTCTCGCACCCCGACGGCGTTTGCGGTGCGAATCCGTTGGATTCAAACTGCCGTCGGGGTGCGGAATCGCTTGAGTTGAGCGGCCCAGTCCTGAGAGCCTTTCGAAGGGAAACTCATTCCACTTCATGTGATTTTTAATTTTTGGATATCCATGGCCAGTCGACAGGAACTTTACGATCGGATCAGAGAGACTTCTCGCAACGAGGTCATTCTCGAAGAGATGATTCGCCTCGGATTTTGGCCTCGCGATGAGGCAGCCCCTCATAATCCGGCTACTGAAATACGCAGGGAAGGAGAACTGACGCGGCAGCTTCAGGAACTCGCAACTCAAAACCGAAGACTGAAAGACATTGAGAGACAGAAGCGCGCGGCTCGCAAGAAGCGAATGCAAGAGTCTCGGCAGAAACAAAAAGAAAACAAAGAACGCCGACTGCAGGAGCGCGAAGAGCGATCTGTTGCATGGCAGGAGAAAAAGAAAACCGAGATCGTCTACCTGGGAGAAGAGGTCTCGACCTCGCTCAATCAACAAACCAGCGATGTCAGCAGGCTCTCCGATTCAGGTCTGCCAAACTTCGCCAACATTGAAGCCCTGGCAAACGCCATGGGCATACATGTCGGAGAACTACGCTTCCTCTCTTATAACCGCAGGACAGCACAAGTCAGTCATTACCGACGATTTGGCCTCCGCAAGAAAACAGGTGGCATTCGCAAAATCTCCGCTCCCATGCCAAGGCTCAAGCGCGCACAGGAATGGATCTTAGCCAACATTCTGGAGTTGATCCCACTACACGATGCCGCACATGGCTTCCGACGCGGGCGTTCGATAGTGACGAACGCTCGCCCGCATGTCGGACAGGATGTTGTCATCAACATGGATCTCGAAGACTTCTTTCCAACGGTGACGTTCCCCAGAATTCGAGGCGTTTTTCGAAAAATGGGCTACTCTGGTCAGCTTTCAACAGTATTAGCATTAATTTGCTCGGAGCCTGAGACCGAAGAAGTTCATCTTGATGGGCGAACTTTCTTTGTCGCCAAGACTGACCGTCGACTCCCTCAGGGTGCTCCCACAAGCCCAGCACTGACCAACATCATTTGTCGCGGACTCGATGCTCGCCTGACTGGTCTCGCTCAGCGATTCGGCTTCACTTACACCCGTTACGCAGATGACATGACCTTCTCTGGATCAGGGCCAGCTTTACAAAATATCGGACGCGTTCTCAGGCAGGCGAACTACATCATTGAACAGGAAGATTTCAAAGTTCACCCAAAGAAAACACGAGTCTTCCGCAAATCGAGTCGTCAGGAAGTGACGGGGCTGGTCGTTAACGAACGCTTAGGTGTCAATCGAGAACTTCTGAGGCGGTTTCGCGCCCTGCTGTTTCAGATCGATAGAGATGGACCTGCCAACAAACACTGGGGACATTCAAGCGATGTGATGACATCTATTGAAGGTTTCGCCAATTTTGTGGTGATGGTCAACCCGGAGCAAGGACGTCTCTTCCAGGAAACCGTTCGGACCTTACACTCCGAGCATGGACGAGGTGAGAAGCGTTACGAGCAGCGAGTCAAGTGGGTAGAAAAGCCCACTGTAGTACCAAGTGTTTCTACCAAACCTTTGGTTGAATCCTCTCCGCCCATGTCTAAGAAAAAACCCTGGTGGAAATTCTGGTAGCAGGTTCGAGCGCGAGTGTAAGGTTTCGCAGTTTGCATTGAGAGGATTTGTGCGACAGAAAAATGGTTCCTGCGCTGTTTACAGTTGAATAGCAGCAATGACAAAGATTGATACTTCACTTCTCCCTGCGATGTTCGATCTGAATTCCTCCTGCGCAAGAGTGTTCAAGGTTTTTGTGTCGGGCGGTTGTCTACGAAATTAGAATTTCACGTTATTCGTGATTCTCTCAGCCTCTCACCCCGGGTCATTATAAGAAAACGAGCCTCAAAAAAGTAGCACGTCAGGATGGATCTGTAGAGTGGGGATCAGGGAATGCAATCCACGTATGAAGTGTAGATCTCAGCCAAAATCAGATTGATGACTAGAGTAAATCGAAAGTTCTAACGATGTCCGATTGCAGACATCTTTTGATAAATTGAAAATTATTTGCGAATTCATTCAACGAATCACCTGCTTCTGGCAAACTAAGAGTGTGCCAATGGGAGATGTGACTTGGTGAAACGAAAACCTTCAAGCAGTGAAGAGTTGATGCATCGCGTGCAGTCAGGAGAAAAATCTGCACTGTCGATGCTCATGCGGCGGTATGCCAATTCATTGCTCACGTATCTCCACCGCATGACGGGCAATCATCATAGTAGCGAAGAACTGTTACAGGAAGTCTTTCTGGCGGTCTGGGTGCAACGCAAGAGTTATGAGTACCCGCGACCGTTTCGGCGTTGGTTATTCGGAATTGCGACAAACAAATGTCGTAGTGCTAACCGTTCAAGAGTACGGCGACCAACGCTTCCTGGAAGTGTTGACGTCCCCTCTTCGAATGCGCCTTCGCCACATGAGGCTGCCGTCGCCACGGAAACTGCACTCGTCGTTGAACAAGCGTTATTGAGACTGCCTGAACAACAGCGAGAAGTTGTCGTTTTGCGAGTCTGGAATGGACTCAGTTATCAAGCGATTTCGGATGTTTTGAATCGCTCCGAAGGAACGATACGTTCGCAAATGCACCATGCGTTGAACTCGATTCGAAAGTTCCTCGAACCACGTTTTCGTGAAGAAGAATAGTAATTTTGTAACGTCCGTTTCATGAGAGTCGGAAGTATGATCTCTGCAAATGACCACATGCTGGAATACGTCGATGACCTGCTCCACGATGCACTGACATCGGAACAGGCCGAGATCGTCCAGCGCCATTGTGCGGAATGTCCGATTTGCAATGTTGCCCTTGCGGAAGCGCGAAAAAGATTTGCAGCAATGCAAGCGTTGCCCGGAATTGAAGCAAGTGAAGAACTGCTAGCACGTACCGAGAGTTGGTTGGAATCGCGGATCGACCAGGATGATGAGGAACGTTCGCTAGCTGCCAGCCGCTCGAAGCGTCATCAGGATGATCATCGCTGGGCAGCGTGGAAAGTTGTGGCGGGGTTGTTCCTTATCTCGAGTGTCATCATTGGCGGGATGCAGGTCTACTACGATAACCTCACGGTTAGCCCGTACGACTTACAGGTTCTGGGAGAG
>JAJDEL010000564.1 GCA_029259835.1 Planctomicrobium sp.
CGCCTGAAAGCTGCCACGGCAGCAAGTCGAGCGACGGCGGTTTTGATGATCGTCCTTCCGCTCGGGATCATTACATTCTTCGCCCTCAGAGACGGAGAATATCTGACGACTCTCCTGAATTCTGTCTGGGGAGTTCGGATCACTGTTGCTGCCGTGATTCTGGAAATCATTGGAGCCGCGTGGGTCTTGAGAATTCTCAGCACAAGCCAAAAAGTGTAGTTGAAGTAATTGATCATCAGTCGCCAGAACACCTTGAGTATTGAATGAACCCCAAGTGGGAAAAGTCCATGGACGTATCACAAATTATCATCTTCGTTGTTGCCGCAGCTGCTGTTCTGGTGGTCTATGGCCTGTTTAAGTTCATGCAATCACGCAAGAACTCAAAGCAATCGCACGGACTTGAACCCAAGATGAGACCGCAAGGAACCTCCGTCATAAAGACCGGCACGACAGTTGATGTTCAGAATGTTGCTGAAATAACGAAACCAGAAACAGTCGCGTCCGAAGTCGTCAAGAAAGACCCAGAACCGGCAGTTGCCTCGGTGGAAAACTCAACACCGAAACCAACCAAGACACAAACTGAACCAACAGCGGAAAACGCCTTCGCTCCTCTTGATGAAGAGTACCCGTACTTCGATCAAAGCGATTATACGTTCGGCTCGGTGACACCCGCCTTGGCGAGAATGATGCCTTCCTCTGAGGAAGGACGAGTGAAGACGACTCAGTCGCTGCACAATGCCGGCTACTACTCTCCACACGCATGGCATAATCTGACAGCGATTCGTTACCTCTGCATGATGGCACCAGTTCTGTTTTTCGGGATACTTCTAGTTCTCGTTCCAGAACCGTTGGAAACCTCCGTTGTGATTGCACTTGTTGTCGTCACAGCTCTCGGCTGGGCGTTGCCTGTACTGTACGTACGCGGTAAGGCGAAGGATCGATTGCGTAAAATTGGAAACGGCATGCCGGACATGCTCGACCTACTGAATATGTGTGTGTCACAAGGAATGACCGTCACCTCGGCATTAGGTCGAGTAGGTCGAGACATCGAACCGGTCTACCCAGCACTTTCAAAAGAAATGAAGATCGTCACCGAGCAAGCACACATTGGGTCACTCTCGCAGTCCCTTACGAACCTCAGTGATCGTGTCGACCTATCGGAGATTCACTCCTTCTCCACGCTGCTCGTACAAACCGAACTGATGGGAACGAGCGTCTCGGAAGCTCTGTCGGAGTATTCGGACAACATGCGTGAAAGCATGAAGCAGCGCGCCGACGAGAAAGCGAACTCGGCGACCTTCAAGCTTCTGTTCCCCACAGTCCTCTGCCTGATGCCTGCGGTTTACTTGTTCCTTTTGGGACCAGCCGTCGTGGAACTCAACCGCTTCTACGAAGGCGGTGCGATTGACGCTTTGAGCACAGAGATCCCGGAAGAATTCACTGGCGGTTAAGCGAGGTCACTCCTTCTCTGGAACCAGTAGCGATTGTGCGCCAGAACCTTCTGACTCTTCATTTTTTAATGCAGACTCTTTCTTGATCTTCGCTTTGAGCAGGTCATATGTCTTTTGGTTGAGAACCGGTTGTGGGAACTCAGTCGGAACGCTTCCCCACCGGTAGGTAATTTGAGTCTTCGACCTCTTTTGTGCAGCTTCGAGAGCTTCTGCTTGTTCTTTTGAAAGTAGTAAAGAAACAACTGGGTGTCCAAGACCACCAGGCTTTCTGGCAGAAAAAATTGACGCATTAGTTATTAAGGGTACGGGCTCAGCTCCCTTCTCATTGGATATTAAGATGTCAAAGGTCTGCCCTATATCCTTAAACTCCTTTATGAAATCAAGATTAATACGCTTGAGGTAACTGAGTTGTAAACCCTTTCCCATTATCATCAAGCCACCTAGCGGATCAAGTTTCAGTCGAAACTGCTCATCCCCAAGCGGCCTCACCAAGTTATCCCAAGCCGGATGTTTGCCGTTATTAAAAATACGCTTGATCTCTTCGGCAGCGTCTTCACTTTCCACTAAAGATGCTGCTTCGACGGCAATTTTCTCTGCCGTCTGTGCTTTAAAAAGTTGCTGGACGATACTGGATTGCTCCTTCGCAAGTATGTAATCTTTCCCGTGCCAAACGAATGGATAGAAGCCTTCCATTAACGCCGGTTCTTGAGCAGCCAGTTTTTTCCAGTTGCGACTGATCTCAAGATCTGTGAATTCTCCTTTCTTGACAACGAACTGATCGGCGTCGTAACTCGGCGCAGAGACTCTTCCTCGCCTTTT
Organism: Planctomicrobium sp.; assembly: GCA_029259835.1. Taxonomy (GTDB): domain Bacteria; phylum Planctomycetota; class Planctomycetia; order Planctomycetales; family Planctomycetaceae; genus Thalassoglobus. Next base: position 2,271 of record JAJDEL010000564.1, read on the forward strand.
CGTTGATCCCCAACCATACGACCTATCGAATACTTTGACGAAGTATTTTCCAACCGGCAGCGACGTTGTCTGATCAGACAGTAATTGAAAGGGTCCAAATTCCTTCAATGAAACTGCAACTGAAATCTGGCTATCCTCCTGCGTCAGAATCACTGCTCCGGTTTCTTTTGGTTGAGGGAATGCGCCTGATGGCGGTCCACCAAATCCCGGATTCGACATTGCAGGTTTTGGCTGAGTGATCAATTTCGTCAAATTCAAGGAAGCGTCTCCGCTGCCTTTGGTCCATGCGATGAGTTGGAGCCATCCTGGATGTTTTCCTTCATTAAAAATGTTCATGAGTGAGGTGATCGGCTCTTCTCGATGTTCGTTAAGAGTTTCTAGAACTACGGATTCTTTTATCTCTGAAATGCCATCCGCATAGGCTTGCAACAACTCCTGCATGACACGCGCCTGTGTTGCTGAGAAGGAATACTTCTCGCCATTCCACAGGAAGCGATAGAACTTGCCGTCGACGAATTCTTCGTGGTGGAGTGCAATGGCTTTCAAATCGCGTTTCGCGACAACGGTTTCAAACTCACCTGGTTGAATCTCGACCATGCCAATGCTGTACTGCACTACTGACCAAGTCCCAGAGCTTGGGTCATAAAGCCCAGGGCGACTCGCTCCAATTGATGTCATTCCCGAGGCTCCACCTCCGTATGAGTCACCATCTCCTCCACCGTACACTTTTCCTCCACCGAAAATGTTATCGATTGTGTTGTAAACTTTTTCATAAGATTGCTGATTCCTCTTGTCGCTTTTGACATCCAACAACCAGCCTGCCAATTGATCCAAAACGACAACCTGGTATTTTCCAGCAGGGACTTGATGTTCACCAGCTGCAAATAAATCGCCGCGAAAGCCGATATCGTTGGAATCAAAACGCATCAGGAGCACATTTAAATTCGGGTCAGGAATTTCAAGAAGCAGTCCACCGTATTCTTTAGAAGCCGGACCAAGATCCATTCCGGCATTCATTTTCACGGGTAACCGCAACGTAATTTCGTGGTTTTTCCCCTGGCGGATGTTCATCTGATAATGCTCCTTCCGGACCAGATTCTCTGAAGCCCCCTTCATTGAAATTTGAACATCGCGTAAGCCACGTTCCAGACGGGTGATGTCCGTACGGACCCCCGATTGTCTGGAGATGTAGGGCTGTTTTCCATCAATCCGAATGTCAACAGGTTTAACGTTTCCATTGTGATGAATCGTCAATGTTCCCGACCTCGCTGGCAAGGGCCGGAATTTTTGCTGTAATTTCGGAACAAGTAATTGCAAACTGACAATTGCAACACCGAGGCCGAGGCCGAACAGCAATCGTTGCCCGAGAGACCATTTCTCTTTTGGAGTAGTCGATGTGGACTGAGCAAGCGGGATACGTGTTGGCAGTGATTGATTGAGAGATGGCTGGATGAGGAATTTCCAGATCAGGATGATCGGTATCAAGAAGAGGAGACTCGCAATCAATCCGATCACTGCAATTTCAGCGGCTCCTATATTTCCTGATCCTATGAGTGAAAATGCATATCCAACGGCAAGGATCACACCAACGCAGATGGCGAGGTCTTTCAAGAATCGGCCACGAAAAAGTTGTCCTCGAAATGGAAGGAGCAGAACTGAAAGTCCGAGGGCTGTGATCATTCCCTCCTGGATATCCACACGACTCCAGTGACCATCCAAATTCACAGCCAGCCATATGACCAGCGATGACGAGACCAAAGCTCCAGCGATTGTTCCAATATCCAAAAGCAACTTCGGAATCGGGACCGCCATCGGTTCTCCCCCTCCCTTGCGGCGATAGGAGTCGATCACGTTCTTCCGATTGAGCACCCAGAGCGAAGCCAGTCCGGTCGGGATTCCGACGATCCACACGAGCGGCAGCAGGAGCGCCAGAAAACTGGCAACAACACCTTTGTAGTAGGCTTCCAATCCCCACTCAACGCGTTGCAAGTGACTCCCCAACCAGCCAATCAATAAAGATCCGAAGAGAATGGGACCAATCCCCATGATGACGAAATGAACAGCTTCGCCTTCAATTATCGTCGGCATTGCAGCCCACAAAAAGAAGCCGATCAACATGGTCACCGGTCCGAGCAAGGCAAGACGCATCAAACTGGAAGAAAGACGTTCCAGCAACGGTGGTCCGTCTAAGGGGACTTCGCTCGCAAATTTTTGTGTTGGTATGTTTTCAGTTTTAAAATCATCATCGGCGTGAAGCTTGAGGTTCTGCACCAACTTCAGTCCGACGAAGATGCTGGCTCCTGCGACGAGGAAGAACAGGCCTTTCGTCGCCAAGAAGAACATCACCAGCGACTCACGCCTGCCGTTGGGCAGTTCCACCGAGTTCATGGTTGCTAACAAAAAAGCGACAGAAATGAGGCACACCAGGGCTGCGACATACCAGAAGGGCGAAATCGGTTGCCGAGACTGATTGTTTGACTTGTCAGGTATTTTCGTTCTAGCTGGTGATGCGGCGATTGTTTCTCTCACCGGACGAGAAAGCCCCTGTGCCATCCCCTGTACGCCTGCGAGGTGATCTTCCAGCACCTCGACTAATTCGTCAGCAGTTTGAAATCTCACGTCCGGATTCTTGTCAAGAAGCTTCTCGATGATCGCGATTAACCACTCCGGAACTTCAGGGTTGATTTCTTCAATCGGTCGCGGTTGATCATCGCAAACGCGGCGAATTGCGGCGGCGATGTTGCTGGCTCGGAACGGCGACCGACCGGCACACATCGCGTACATCACGCAGCCCAGGCTGAACAAATCGCTGCGTTGGTCGACACGTTCTCCCAGTGCCTGTTCAGGAGACATGAACTGCGGACTCCCAGCGACTTCGCCAGTACGGGTGACGGAGACATCGTCAACGGCCCGTGCCAGTCCGAAGTCGGTGATCTTCACACGCTCGACGCCATTTTCTAAAAGAATGTTCGCAGGTTTGATGTCGCGATGGATGAGCCCCTGTTTGTGCGCGGCTGCCAAGCCTTCGCCGATCTGTTTGCTGATTCGCAATATCTCGGTCAGTCTGAGTGAACCGACCTTGTCCAGTTTTTGTTGAAGTGACTGACCGACAATGCATTCCATGACCAGATACGGAATTTTTTCATCGTCATCGACGGCATGGATCGTCACCACATGTGGATGACTGATCGCAGCACCGGCTTGAGCTTCGCGGACAAAGCGTCGCTTCGCATTCGGATTGGCTGCCAGTTCTGGCGCCAGAACCTTGACTGCGACAACACGGTTCAACTTCGGATCGCGAGCGCGAAAAACAATCCCCATCCCGCCCCGCCCGATCACTTCGTAAATCTCGTACGGCCCCAACATTCCGAGCAAACTGGGATCATCAGTCGATTCCAGAAAGTCAAAGTTTTGCGGATCGATCTCCGTCGGAACACCAACCGGAGGCTTATCAAGAAAGCTGCCTGCATCGTCATAAGCTCGCAACAATGCTTCGATGCGGCGCCGGCGTTCGGTATCGTCTCCGCAAGCTTCGGTGAGGAACGCTTCTCGTTCTTCTGGAGTCGATTTACTCAGGGCGGTCAGGAACAAACCTTCTACCGATTGCGGATCGACGGAAGATTCTCCAAAAGAATCGGACGGTTCATGAGGTGTTGAATCGGACATGGTTGCTCTCCAAGATACTGAGGTTCGTCATGTAATGCGAACTTTCGACTCTTGGCGCCTCATTGAATTTGAAGAATTCAGAAAACGATCCCGTTACCAGTCTTAACTTCTTACTCAGAAAAGGCTTCTGTTGAGAAGTTCAATTGATGAGATTCAAACTCGGTGCCTGATAAACCAGGAAGAGGGCGCCCAGTACCAGCAAGATCACCAGGAAAGCGTCCGGTTCGATCAGGAAGTACCTTTTTTCTGCGCGATAAAGCAATCCAATCACAGCCACAGCCGTCACGATAATGACCGCCGTAGCAGTCACGAGGTGAACAATCGATGCGGCAGCAAGGATCGGTGTTGGTGAAGCGACATCAACCATGGAGACAATAAAGATATTGATGCAATTGCTTCCAAAGACGTTCCCAACCGCCATGTCGAACGCACCTATTCGGATTGCCATATAAGTCGTGATGATCTCCGGTAGAGATGTAATCAGCGCGACGAAAACAGTTCCGAAAAATGTTTCCCCGAGACCTGTTTCTTGCGAAAGTTTTTCAGCGACACGTGCCAGTTCTGGAGCAGCGAGGAAGATCGCCAAGCCGGAGGCAAAATAGATTTGCAGGGCCTTTCCGAGGGACATCTTGGAAGATGCTTCCGGCGTTTCCGTTGGTGCCTCAATTGGAATCTGTTGGTCGTTGTAAATCAGACGCATTCCAGCCAGATAGACAATGGCGATACTCCATGTTGCAATGCCTAGCCTCAGGAAGCTTGTCTCCGTTTCAAGTAAAATCCCAAGCAAAACAATCGAAGCAAGAAGAATACACATGACAGCGGAAATCGCATGAGCCGCCGCGTGGCGCGAGAGCATTCGACCCTTTGTATGCGTGCTGATGTCCATCACCGCTAGTATGAGCAAATTGAGTAAACAACTCCCCAAGAGCGATCCCATTGTCAGATCAATGGCACCAATGGTCACTCCCGTCCAACCCACAACTAACTCTGGAACGCTTGTCGCCCCCGCCAGCAGAATTAAACCTGCCATGGAATGACCGATTCCCGTTCCCTCAGCAATCGCATCTGCAGAGCTAGCAAGAAAGTAGGCTGCAACGACAACCACCAGCGAAAGTCCAAGAAACAAAAATGTCAGTGTCAGCACGTTCAGTTGTCTCGTTTGGGAGTGATGAACTGCAGGTCGCTGGAGAAAACAACGATCCTGTCGGCGGTTGGATCACAATTTCAGAATCATTTCAAGAGAGAAGAACAAAATTTGTGCTTGGTGAGAGGTGAGCACCTTCAAACAGCCGCTTTAGTTCTACAACGCAACGTACCAGTAATTGCTCTCCAAACTCATGAGGAAACAACTCCTTTTCTCATTACTTTGCGTCTCCGCACCTTGGCGCGCCACTTCTATAAATCTCGCGAAAGCTGCAAAGAGAGAGCGGTTCCTTGAGAAAGGTATCTTAATCTTTCATCCAGATTGCCTGCATCAACGCGAATGTTTCCGGAGAAGCAGTTCGAAGTTCCCCACGGACAAATGGATAAAAGTCATTCGTACCGAGAAAAGCTTCACTCATTTCTGCAAAGAATTCTTTCTCATTTGTGAGTGCGTAGTGCTTTCGCTGACGACCATTGATGTGCAGAACCGATTCATACTCACCGGTCGCTTTCAATGATTGATACGCTTTGCGAATTCCAGCGTGATCCCATCCCAGGTATTGGTCGTGATACGCATGGGCCAACTCATGAAGCAATGCCCACGGCTGTGCGTGGTTTGCAACATGATCAACAAATCCTTTCGCCCGCGGGATGTGAACAGACTTCACCATTTTGGGGTCGTATTCATGATCACGAAGCCAACCTGCCCCAGGGTGATACTGCATGCTGGTCAACTCATGATTGAAATCGATCCAGATTGGAATCGTCTGCAACTGTTTAATCCGTTTCGGTGGCAGTCGCAGGCTGATCTCAAATAGCTTGTCATCAAGAAGTCGCAGAGCCTTTTGACCGATTTCCTTTCCATCTGAATCAGCGAGAAGTTCAAGGTCGACGAACACTTTCCAACCGGAGATTGTTTGGATTTCATGCTTGGCAATTTTGTAACCTTGTGGATCATCGGCACCGAAGAGAATTCCAGGTGCAAGCATCAGCAGAAGAGACAGCGATTTGATATTCATATTGCTATTGAGCCGTGAACACGATCCGAAAACTAAAAAACGAGTCAGCACATTGTGATGACTTTGAAATACCGCGTCGAGGAAGTTGAACAACGCGAAGCGAAAAATCGCTGGTCTCAAGCAGTTGACGGTTGCGCCGATGCTCGTTCAACTCTATGGAGACATACGCGAAGAAGAAAACACTCAACTTGATGAAGAAGTGAGCTGCAATGCGACCTCAAATCTCTGCGTTTCCGAAGTGTTATCTTGACGACATTGCCGGTAGTCGGACGATGTCTGTCTTTGACTGGATTGAAATGGCGAAGGGACTCCCTGCTGCTGGGTTGGAGATGTATGACGGTTTTTTCACCAGCACGGACCAGCGATATTTGAACAAACTTCGCGATGCAATCCACGATGCAGGCTTCGTGATGCCGATGCTCTGTTGTTCTCCTGACTTTACCAATCCTGATGGATCAGGCCGCAAAGCTTCCATTGACCGAGAGATCGAGATGATCAAGGCGTGCCATCACCTGGGAGGGGAAGGGAGCGTCTGCCGTGTCTTGAGTGGTCAGCGGTATCCCGAAGTTAGCCGGCAGCAAGGGATTGAATGGGTCTGCGAATGCTTTGAACAACTGCTGCCGGTCGCGAAGGAATACGGCATTATCCTCGGGCTGGAAAATCATTACAAAGACGGCTTCTGGAAGTACCCGGAGTTTGCTCAAAAGCAGGATGTCTTCCTGGAGTTGCTGGCTGCGTTCCCAGAGCGGGAATTCTTCGGTGTGCAGTTCGATCCGTCCAACGCCGTCGTCGCCGGTGATGATCCGGTGGAACTCCTTCGCAACGTCGCCGACCGCGTCGTGAGTATGCACGCGAGTGATCGGTATCTTGCTGAAGGAGCAACACTCACCGACCTTCTGCAAAGTGATGGAACGATTGGATATTCGGAATCTCTTTTGCATGGAGTGACCGGCAAGGGGCTCAACGATTACGATGCGATTTTTTCGATCCTGGCGGAGAACAACTATACCGGCTGGATCAGTATTGAAGATGGCATGAACGGCCTCGGCGAAATGAGTGAGTCGCTGGAGTTCCTGCACATGATGGTAGAAAAATATTTCCCCGAGGATTGACATGAGCCAAATACGAACCGGAATTATTGGATGCGGGAAAGTTGCAGAACTGCACGCTGTTGCCTTGAGCGAACTTGCAGAAGCAGACTTCGTTGCCGTTTGTGATTTTCAATTGAATCGTGCGCAACAGTTTGCCGAACAGTATCAAACGCAGCCGTTTGATTCCGTCGAAAAGATGATCGATCAGGCGGGACTGGACGCCGTTATGGTTTGCACGCCGCATCCGCTGCATCAGGAACCGACAGTCATCGCCCTCAGAGCAGGTGTTCATGTCCTCGTCGAAAAACCATTGGCATCAACACTGGAAGCCTGCGATGCAATGATCAATGCTGCCGAAGAAGGCAACGCGAAGCTGGGCGTGGTGAGTCAGCGGCGGTTGTTCGAACCGGTCCAACGCATGAAAGCTGCCATTGATGCCGGCAAAATCGGGAAGCCGGTTCTGGGAACGTTTTCGATGTTCAGTTGGCGGGATGAAGCCTACTACCAATCCGATCCCTGGAGAGGGAAATGGGAGACCGAAGGTGGCGGCGTACTAGTAAATCAATCACCGCACCAGTTGGATTTACTTCAGTGGTTCATGGGCGAGATTGCCGAAGTCTCC
>JAJDEL010000565.1 GCA_029259835.1 Planctomicrobium sp.
TGGCACGAAAATCGACATATAATTCAACGAATTCGTCGAATGAATCAGCAACTGGTCGTGCAGCAGCTTCTGCGAATTCCCACCAAGAGACCTCTCCGTGAGGATGCAAAAACAACATATCTCCATTCCCTGCGTGATAGAAGAATACGGCTTCTTTCCACCTGTCGTAGTCACGTTTACTTTCCGAGTCAGCGTCCCAAACCGAATCGGGACCTTCGAAATCACCACCGAAGATTTCTTCAAGCGAATAAAGTTGGTGGTCCTCGTTCGCGAATCCCCACGATCCGTCTGCGGTTTCCCCTAATCCAACGAAGTAGCGAATGAATTCTGTAAAACACAAGTTTGCGTTAGGAGCGATCTTAGCTAGCAAACTGTTCAACTTATCCGAATCCGCGGGAGGACCAACGTAGAAGTAGTCCCCCAATGCGATCTTCATCCGAACCGGGGTTGAGGAGTTGAACAACATCATTGACGTCGGTAGCCACGAACTTCCAACTGAGCAGCATCTCCCGGATGGCAATCAATGAAGGCTGGGTTAATGTGTCCCACCGCTTCGAAAGCATTTCCTTGATGGAATCCATTCTAATGTCCCTTTGTTCTCCGTTGATGGATCGCCAGTTTTCCCGAGTTAGACAATCGAAGGTGTTCCATTCTTATCATCTCTCACTCCCCAATAATCTTCACCAGAATCCGCTTCCGCCGTTTGCCATCGAACTCGTAATAGAAAATATGTTCCCACGGGCCGAGGTGGAGTTTACCGTCGGTGATGGCGACGACGACTTCGCGGCCCATGATTTGTCTTTTGTGATGAGCATCGGCGTTGTCTTCGCCGGTGCGGTTATGAAGGTAGCCGCCGGATGTTGGATCTGTGCCGGGATCAAACGGAACGAGTTCTTCCAGCCAGCGATCGTAGTCCGCGTGTAGACCTGACTCGTTGTCATTGATAAACACGCTGGCAGTGATATGCATTGCATTGATCAACACAAGCCCATCTGTGATGTCGCTTTCTTGAACGAGTCGTTCAATATCGTTGTGAATCGAGACAATCGCGCGACGTTGCGGGACTTCCATCCAGAGTTCTTGAGTCAATGATTTCATTGAAAGTCGATCTGTCAAATATTGTTTGTATTTCAACTTGTAGAGGTGGAATCGTTATTTTCATCAAAGCAACTTCATAAAACAATCGCTGACTTGGCTCCGAATGGCAACGAATCTTGAAAAGAGTTCCTGTTGAGGATAGGTTAGAGGCTCCTGCCTGCCCTTTCCTGCCGAGCCTTGCCATGTATCGTCTTGCCTGTTGTTTGTTGTTGACTTGTTCATTCCCAGGGATTGTTGCCGCGCAAACCTCTTATCCGATGTTGATGAGTTTGAAGCCGGCGGCGGCTCAACTGGGGCAGACCTCGGAACATGAACTCGAATCTCGATACAGCATGTTCGGGTTTGATCGAGTTCTTGTCTCTGGCAAAGGTGTGACAGGTGAAATTATCACTCCGATGGAACTCGACAAGAAAGGGAAGGAGCCGTCGCTGACAAAAATCAAAGTCCGCTTCAACATTTCGAGAGAAGCAGCCGAAGGCGTTCGTGACTTCCGAATCATCGGACCGTCAGGTGCGAGTACGCTGGGACAGCTTGTCATCACTCGGCAGCCGGTTGTTTATGAATCTGCGAAGAACGACACTCTCGAAACCGCAACGACTGCCACTGTACCAGCGACAATTTGCGGAGCAGTGGAAGCTCGTGAGGATGTTGACCTGTTCAAGTTCCACCTTGATGCACCTCAGACACTCACGTTCTACACCCTCGCAATGCGGTTACAGGACAAGATCCATGACCTGCAAGCTCATGTCGATCCGATCATTACGATTCGGAATGAGTCTGGTTCAACAGTCGCGGCGGCGGATAACGTTTACGCTGCCGATCCGTACTTGAGCCATACGTTCACCGCCGCCGGGGACTATTACATTGAAGTCCGCGATGCCCGCTATCAGGGCAATCGCTACTGGCAGTATGTGATTGAGGTGAGCGATCAACCGTATGTCGGAACGATTCATCCGCTTGCAGTGCAGCGCGGGAAAGCGACACCTTTGAAGTTAATCGGTGCGAACCTTGGCGATGATCAAATCGTCGAGTGGCAAGCTCCGGATGGAATCGCTCTCGGCATGAATGAAGTTCAGTTGCCGCACGGGAGCGGTCGCTTCAATCCGGTCAGTTTGTACGTCAGCGATCTCCCGGTCGTCGGGGAACAATTGAATTCAGAGACTGAAAGTGCAACTGTTCAAACAATTACAATCCCAAGTGGGATTGCTGGTCAGATTGATCAGGAAGCGGACATCGACACGTTTCAATTTTCTGCAAAGAAAGGAGAGACGTTCTCATTTGAAGTTGTTGCCCGGAGACTCAACTCGGCAATCGATCCGATACTTTGGATCACGAACAGTGATGGAAAATCATTGATGGAAAACGATGATCTCCGCACTTGGGGAAAACGGACCTATCAGGATTCGATGATTGAGAACTGGGCGGCACCGGCTGACGGAGACTACTCGATCAACATCCGTGATGTTCACCTGCGAGGCGGAGAAGCATTCACGTACTTCCTCAAAGCAACACGGTCGGAACCGTACTTTGAACTGGTTCTCGACTCCGACAAAACTCAACTGACACCTGGAACATCCGGAGCGATCTTCGTGAGAGCCGTTCGCAAGAATGGGTTCACCGGCGAGGTTGTACTCTCGGTGGAAAACCTACCAGAAAGCGTGACAGCTCACTGCGGCAGGATACTCGCAGATGGTCAGGATGGCAGCGTCATTCTAGAAGCCGCTGCCGACGCTCCGCGTGAGTCAGCGAACATTTTGATTCGAGGAACGGCAACCCTCGGTGAAGGCGAAGAGACTCAAGAACTGGCGGTCGTGGCACAGTCGATGCAGGAAACCTACATGCCAGGCGGAGGCCGAAACCACTGGCCGGTCGAGATGCACACCGTCGCCGTTGGGGCGCCGGCCGATTTACGTAGCGTCAAGCTTGACCAGACAGAGTTGACGCTCAAGCCGGGTGAGTCGGTGAAGATTGGAGTGAAGGTCGAGCGCGCCGAAGGTTTTGATAAAAACGTCACGCTCGACATGCTGTTCCAACATTTGTCGAGCAAATACGCGATCACACTTCCGAAAGGAGTGACGATCGATGGAAAGAAAAGCAAAACGTTGCTGACCGGAAAGGAGACCGCCGGACACTTGACGATCATTGCTGCGAAAGACG
>JAJDEL010000566.1 GCA_029259835.1 Planctomicrobium sp.
GTCCCGGTCTCGAACTCAATTCGTCTGGTGCGACTTGCGGAATCAATTGCTGATGTTGAATACGCGATTCGAACACATGAAGACTTCAAGAAATGGTTTGGGAAATGGCTCAAGCTGCATATCGTGATTTCGATGTTACTCTATCTCTTAATGGCACTGCATATTTGGGCGGCAATTCACTTTGGGCTACGCTGGTTTGAACCGACTGCCGTCAATCATTTCGGCAGAAACTTGGGCAGCCAACAGTACGACTCCTCGGAAGTTGCCCTCGGAAGTCCAAGAGTTGCAACTCAGTTAGCGGTTGATGAATTCAACGTTTCCTTTGCAGAACTGTATCAGGCAACCTGGAGACCGACTGCAAGAATCAATGGCGTTTCGACGACGGTCTTTGATTACTCTGAGTGGGCCAGACAAGCGAAGCAGCCGCAATCCAATTTCTCAAACGCGGTCGCAGCGCTCAAGAGAGTTCACGCACTCTCCCTGGATGGGAGCGACCGTGAGAAAGCGTTCTGGATCAATGTTTACAACTTCACTGCCATGAAAATGGCGGCGGCGAACTACCCTGTCGACTCGATCATCAGTCCTAAAATTAGTCTGAAGAAGAACCCCTGGGGGATGAAATCGATCACAGTCGGGGAGGAGGAATTCACTCTGAAGCAAATTGAAGGCAAGCAATTACTGGAGAAGTTTGATGACCTACGAATTGTGTTTGCCGTCAGTTGCGCCGCCGTCAGTTGCCCTGACCGAACCTCAGAAATTTTCGATGGAGAACAACTCGACTCTCAACTTGATGAGATGATTCGGTCATTCATGAAGAATCAGGACAAAGGACTTCGCATCAATCAGGTAACGAACACATTGACCATTTCGTGGATTGTTCAAGCCGATAAGCGGTTGTTTAAAGAAACTGAAGGCAACGGAGTTCTCGATTTCATCAGTCGCTACGCGACGCCGGATGTTGTTGATTGGATCCAAGCCAACCGGGCGAACATTCAGGTCGACTACTTCGAACACGACTGGAGTCTCAACGACCTGGCATTGGCGGAAAAAGGGGAGGGACAATGAAGAACATCAAGCGAACATCCCTGATCACCGGCGGGACTCTCATCGGGTTTGTCCTGCTTTGGTGGTTGACGCCGAGTGAGTCGGCATTCAAGCAAGCCTCAACCTGGCAGCGAATGACTCAGCCGGGGGGACTCTCCGCCGCTCATGCAAATCTGGAGAACAATTGCGCCGCCTGTCACACATCCGTGAAGGGTGTTGAGTCGTCGAATTGTATTGTTTGTCATGCCAACAATGAATCTCTTTTGCAGCGACAGCCAACGTCGTTTCATGCCAATATTAGCAGTTGCACGGAGTGTCATCTCGAACACCAAGGGCGTGACCAGCGACCAACAAACATGGATCATGACGCACTCGCGAATATCGGACTGAGGCAACTTCAAAGCAACACATCGCCAGACAACGAAGGCTGGTTGCTGGCAAATCAAATTGCGAACTGGATTGGACAAAGTCAGGCGACTCACAGCAACTCGCCACATGACCGCATCACGCCTGAAGAATCCGTTCTGAATTGTGCGACGTGCCATACCAATGACGACCGGCACTTTGATTTGTTCGGAAATGATTGCGCTCAGTGCCACGCCACAGATCGCTGGACGATTTCGGAGTATCGTCACCCATCCGCCACTTCAATGGACTGCGCCCAATGCCATCAGGCTCCTCCGAGTCACTACATGGGTCACTTCAAAATGATCTCCGCCACTGTCGCCAGAAAGCCACACGCCAAGGTGAGTCAGTGCCAGCAATGCCACCAGACAACGTCCTGGAACGACATCCTCGGAACCGGTTGGTACAAACATCATTGAGATCTATCACCGGACCGGATCGTTTCCCCGATTCCAACTTTATAGGATCGACGAATCAGGTGAACTCATATAATTCACTCAAATTCTGCCTTGACCTTGAACAGGGCAATTTGGGTAAGCGTTATTGTAGTGCAGAAATTTGTTATTTTTGGGTCGGACCGAAAGTTTGGAGTTTGCAATTTCGAACCAAGGCGTAATAATTTACACTGGCGGGGATTCACTCCAAACCTTCAGAATTCAGATGTCCCAATCTTCTACATTTCGTTCAAAACTCACACTGGTGATTGCAGTGCTGATCGGGGTGCAGGCTGTTGGGGTGGGGCTTGTTGCGAGATGCGGTGATAGTGTTTCCTGTTGTGGTGTGAGTGAGAGTGGCTCTCAATCATGTTGTCATTCTGGTGACTCATCCAGCACATGCGAGTGCTGTTGTGGGAGTTCAGAAGGGACTCAATGCAGTCATCTTTGCTCTTGCGATGCTCGTGAACCAGGGCCTGCTCTGCCATTCGAATCGCAATCAACTCAAGAGTTACAGCAATTGCTCTCATATGGCTTTGAACAGTCAACGGTTCAAATTCCTGTGGCTTTGAATCGACCTTCTTGTGTCGTCGATTCTACTGCACTTCCGGCAGCGAAAGCCGATCTGAACACGATGCTTTGTGTCTGGCTGACGTAAGCTCACGCCATCTTTGCGCGCTGCTCTCGCATTTTCTCCAGGGGACATCCCTGGTGTTCCGTGCGCTGTTTGCAGCCTTTGTTGTTGAAATGGCGACCACTCCTTGGGCATCAACTCCTTAGCCCAGGTTGAACAGTTGACGGATCCGCAATGACAATCCATTCGTGCGATCCGCCTTATTCGTGGGCGTTTTTTTGCCAACGATTGGTACGAATCAAACACATTGGTTGTTTGAAACACGGCATCAAATAATTCACTTTCACGATATTACTCAACAAGAAAATCACTGAGTACATAACACTTTAAGGACGCACCATGAAACGCTTTATTCCACTCACACTACTTGTTGCTTTCGCTGCTTTTGTTGGTTGTTCATCACAAGATGACGCAACATCAGCTGGCGGAGGAGGAACGACTGAGTCAGCTGATGTCGGTCCAGTTAATGAAAACTGCCCAATTATGGGTGATGCCATCACTGAAGATGGTGGTCAAGTCGATTTTAATGGGCAAACCGTCGGTTTCTGCTGCGAAGAATGCGTCGAAAAATTCCAAGCACTCTCAGACGACGAAAAGACCGAAGCTCTCGCCAAAGCAGAACATGCTCATGGTGGTGACCACGACCATGGTGATCATGGTGACCACAAAGACGAAGACGAGAAGACAGAAGCTTCCTAGAAAATGTTGTCCAATGAGCTGTGAGCGGCTGGCCACAGCATGAAATGGCACGGTTCCCACTTTGCCTGTTGCGCGCGGTCAGTCCGCTCCTTTCTGAAAAGAATTTCCACCATCCCGGGAGAAAGAGGTCATGTCGACGATTAACAAGACCGAACAAACGCCACCGACTGATAGAAAATCAGCCGCTAGGGAAGCTCAACCGCACGGGCGGTCTGGACGCTTCTGGATACAAAAGTTGATCTCGACGGCATTGTTGCTGGGTGTGGGGCTTACGCTGATCGCTGCAACGGGTGTGGCTCAGCGAATGGGCTGGATTTCCTCAGGTGGCGCTGGCCCGGTCACTTCAGGGGAGGCTGCAACACAAATTCATACCTGTCCAATGCACCCACAGATCCGTCAGCCAGGACCGGGGAACTGTCCGATCTGTGGCATGACATTAGTCCCAGCGACTGCCGGGGGAGGGGCTGACACCGCTCTACTGTCGGTGAAAATAGAACCGGCCGCACGCCGCTTGGCAAATATCAAAACAGGTAAAGTGAAACGCGAGCCGATCATCACCACGATTGAAACGATCGGTGCGGTCGCGATTGATGAATCTCGCATCGTGACAATTGCCTCATACATTGATGGTCGCATCGAACGCTTATTCGCCGACTACACTGGCATTGTTGTTAAGAAAGATGATCATCTTGCAGTTGTCTACAGTCCGGAATTGTATTCCGCGCAAGTCGAGTATCTTGAAAGTCGCAAAGTGTTAACCGGTCGCCCGTCGTCGCTGGAAGCGGTCCGTAACGCTCAGGAGAAACTGGCCGTCAACTCGCGACAGAAGCTTGTCGAACTTGGCATGAAAGAAGAACAGATTGCCGAACTGGAAGATACCGGCGAGGCAAAATCTCGGCTCACAATCTACGCGACTGCCGGTGGAACAGTGACAGAAAAACTGGCACTCGAAGGGAAGTATATCAAAACCGGCGAACCGATTTATCGCATCGCCGATCTTTCGACAGTCTGGCTGATGCTGGAACTGTACCCGGAAGACGCCTCGCGGATTCGTTTCGGACAGCGTGTCGAAGCGGTCATGCAATCACTACCGGGGCAAGTCTTCGAAGGACGTGTCGCCTTTATCGATCCAACCGTGAATGCCAAGGATCGAACCGTCGGCGTTCGAGTTGAGTTTTTCAATGAGGATGGGCGTTTGCGACCAGGAGACTACGCGCGCGCCAAAATCTTTCTACCGATTGGGCAGAAGGGAGAAGTTTACGACGCTGATCTTGCTGGTCGCTGGATCAGTCCTATGCATCCGCAGATCATTCGTGATGAGCCGGGGGAATGTCCTATCTGCAAAATGGACCTCGTCCCGACATCTCATTACGGCTATAGCGATCAGCCTGTAGAGCAACCGGAGTCGACTTACGTTCCACGATCCGCCGTGCTCATGGCGGGCAGTAACAGTGTTGTCTATGTCGAAACCGAACCGGGCCGATTCGAGATCCGGTCGCTTACTCTTGGTCCTATCCTCAAGGACAGAATTATTATTCTCAGCGGATTGAAGGAAGGAGAAGACGTTGCCACCGCTGGGAACTTCCTGATCGACTCACAAATGCAGTTGGCAGGGAAACCAAGTTTGATCGACCCAACTCGGGCAATCATCGCACAAAAAGAACGGAAAGAACCGCTCGAATTCGAAGATGCTCAAGTCGAAACCATCGCCGGGAAAACCGGTGAACAACTCCAGAAGCTTTACGATGCCTACTTCTCGATTCAGGAAGGTCTCACTAAAGATAAAAAGCCGTCAGAAGAGAACGCTAAAAATTTATTCAACGTTGCATCAGCACTCCTCGAAGCCGAAGACCTCCCAGAATCCGCCCGCGAGGAGATCAAAGTCATCGTGGAAAAGAGCGAGCATTTGCACCATATGAAAATCGACAAAGCCAGACTCGACGCATTTCGACCCATCAGCCATTCCATTGTCAAACTCGCCGCACAAGTTCAAGGCGAAAGTTCAAAGGAGCCGTTCTCACAGATGTTCTGCCCGATGGTCAAAGGTGGTGGCGGCGACTGGCTGCAAGCAACAGACAAACTGCAAAACCCTTACTTTGGCAGCAAGATGCAAACCTGCGGCGATGTGGTCCGGCAGTTTCCCATCGTGGGACACGCTACGAAGAACGCGGACGGTGAACATCAACACTCAACAGACAAGGAGTGACACATGCTTACTTCCATCATTCAATTCTGTACCCGTGAACGTCTCATCGTTTTGCTGGTGACCGCGGTGGTCATCGCGTTTGGAATCTATTCGACTCGCGAAGTTCCGATCGATGCCATTCCCGATATTGGTGAGAATCAGGTCATCGTCTTCACGGCATGGCCGGGGCGTTCGCCGAAGGATGTTGAAGATCAGATCACGTATCCACTTTCGGTCGCACTACTCGCCGTTCCTGATGCCAAAAGCGTGCGAGGCAAGAGTCTGTTCGGTTACAGCTTTGTGCAGGTGACATTCTCGGACGACACAGACTTCTACTGGGCCAGATCGCGTGTCTCTGAACAGTTGGGCACGGCGGCTTCTTTGCTGCCTGATGGAGTTATTCCGACACTTGGTCCGGACGCAACAGGTCTGGGACAGGTTTATTACTACACACTCACTCCACCGCCTGGAATGAATTTGGCAGAACTACGCAGCTTGCAGGACTTCGTTGTGAAGTACGAACTGCAAGCGGTTCCTGGAGTGAGTGAAGTCGCAAGTGTCGGTGGTTATGTCCGGCAGTACCAGATCGAAGTCGATCCGGACAAACTCCGATTTTACGATGTCCCGCTCGACAAACTGATTGCAGCTGTCAAAGCCTCTAACACGGATGTGGGAGCCAAAACGGTTGAATCATCCGGAATGGAATTCATTATTCGTGGTCGTGGTTTCATCGGTGCCGACCAGAATGTCTCCAATGCTGTCGAGGATATTGAGAAGACGGTTGTCATCTCGCGTGATGGAATTCCAATTCGCGTTCGTGATTTAGGTGTTGTCCAAGTCGGTCCAGATTTTCGACGTGGCGCGATAGATCTCAACGGAGCGGAAGCCGTCGGTGGTGTTGTCATCATGCGTTTCGGCGAGAACCCGCGCAAAGTCATCGAAGGAATCAAGGCGAAAATTCGGCAGATCGAGCCATCTCTGAAAGGTGTGACGATCAATGGAATCTATGATCGCACGGGTTTAGTCGATGAAACGATCGGGACGCTAACCACGGCGCTCACGGAAGAAATCATGATCACGGCAGTTGTGATTCTGCTGTTCTTGCTACACGTGCGAGCCAGTATCGTTGTCGCTGCGACTTTGCCTATCGCGGTATTAATGGCGTTCATTGCGATGAATGTCTTCGGCGTGGACGCCAATATCATGTCACTGGCGGGGATTGCGATCGCGATTGGCACCATGGTCGACATGGGCATCATTGTGTCGGAAACGATTTACGACCACCTT
>JAJDEL010000567.1 GCA_029259835.1 Planctomicrobium sp.
TGGGAACCGAAGGTCAACTCTCCTGCATTGATATTACAGACGGAAACATCATCTGGTCAAAGTCATTGACTCAGGAATACAAGACGAAGACTGCCCTGTGGGGTTATGCAAGCCATCCGCTCATCGATGGTGAGAAACTGATTTGCATTGTTGGCGGGGAAGGCAGTCATGCCGTTGCGTTTAACAAGCAGACGGGCGAGGAAATCTGGAAGTCCCGCTCGGCTCCTGAACAAGGCTATTCACCACCGAAGATTTTCAACATCGCAGGGATGCGGCAGTTGATTCTGTTTCGACCAGGCGCGGTGAGTGCGGTCGATCCAGAAAATGGATCGCTTTACTGGAACGTTCAGTACGAGGCGTCAAACGGTTCCGTCATTATGACTCCGATTCAGTACGGCAACTTGATTTACGCAGCTGGATACTCGAACAAAAATATCTTGATTGAAGTTTCTAAGGACGGAAAGCGCGCGAAGACTGTATGGAACAATCTCCGCAAGCAGGCAATCTCACCGGTGAATGTTCAACCCTTTCGCAATGATGATGCCATCTACGGCTTCGACCAGAACGGACTGCTCTATTGCATGGACATTAAAAACGGCAAGCGACTCTGGCAGTCCGGGAAGCCGATCAATACAAATCGCCGGATCGATTCAGGAACGGCGTTTATTGTCAGACAGGGAAAGCGATTCTGGCTCTTTAACGAACTGGGTGAACTGGTCATCGCGAAGCTTTCTAAGGATGGATACGAAGAACTCGACCGGACGAAGGTCATCAAGCAAACTAATTCAGCAATGGGTCGAGAGGTCGTCTGGAGCATGCCAGCGTTCGCCAACAAACGAGCCTATATTCGCAATGACGAAGAGTGCATCTGCGTCGACCTCGCAAAGTGATGGACGAGCTTTTATCCTTCTTGTTCCGTTTGAATCAATTCACTTTACACAGTGACCTTTCTATGAGTCGTCGAAATTTATTCCAGTCAATTTTCCTGCTTTGCTTTTTGACTTGTCCTATGATCCGCGCGGCGGAAACGCCGAACATTGTCTACATCATGGCGGATGAACTGGGGTACTACGAACTGGGTTGCATGGGCAGCAAGCTAATTCAAACGCCAAATATCGACCGGATGGCAGCGGAAGGGATGAAGTTCTCTCAGGCGATGGCAGGCTCGTCAGTATGTGCCCCGACGCGGTGTTGTCTGATGACCGGCAAACATGCTGGGCATACTTCCGTGCGCGTGAATGGTGGTGGTACGCCGCTTCGAGCGGGGGAAGTGACGATTGCTTCACTCCTCAAAAGTAAAGGCTACGCGACGGGCGGCTTCGGGAAATGGGGCTGTGGAGGAAGAGGTTCGACTGGAGTGCCTGAAGATCATGGCTTTGACACATTTCTCGGCTACTACGATCAGGTTCACGCCCATAGTTACTACCCTCCGTACATCGTTCGCAACAGCAAAGAAGTCCCGCTGAAGAACAATCACGGCATGAGCGACGGGGAAACATATTCCCATTATGTGATCATGAATGAAAGTCTGGACTTCATCCGTAAAAACAAAGAGAAGCCATTCTTCGCCTATTTTCCGATCACTCCGCCACATGGAATTTTTGACATCCCGGATGACGACCCAGCCTGGCAACTCTACAAAGACAAAGACTGGCCTGAGCAAGCAAGACGATACGCAGCGATGGTGAGCATGGTCGACCGAAACGTTGGAGAGATCCTTTCACTGCTCAAAGAGTCAGGCTTGGAAAAAAACTCTCTCGTCTTCTTTTGTGGAGACAACGGCGGGAATGATTACTTCAAGGATCCGGAACACCCGCGCGGATTCTTCGGAGCGAATGTGAATCCGGAAACCGGCGAAGAATTTCGGGGCACGAAAGGAACGCTCTACGAAGGTGGGCTGCGAATCCCAATGATCGCCCGCTGGCCGGGACACATTCAACCGAATCAGACCAGTGACCTGTTGTGGTACTTCCCTGATGTTCTCCCTACGGTTTGCGAGCTAACCGGTATTTCACCGCCGGAAGACATCGATGGCATCTCTGTTTTACCGGAACTGCTGGGAAGGAAGCAGCAGAAGCACGAATTTCTCTACTGGGAAATTGGTGGCAAAACTGCTGTGCGTAAAGACAGCTGGAAAGCCGTTCGCCCGCGTTCCGATAAGGCGTGGGAACTGTATGACTTGAGCAATGATCTCAGTGAATCCAACGATGTGTCGAAGAAAAACCCAGACGTGATGCAAGAGATTGAAGAAATCGCCAAGGCTTCTCATACCGACGCTGTGGAAGGAACGTTTCACAATCGAGAGATTCACGAAAAGGACCGACGAGCAAAATTCGGAGGCAAAGCTCCTCCGAAAAGAGGTGGCAAGAAAGCAGCGAATAAGCTCAACCGAAAGGGGCTGATTGACCGTGAAGAGATGAAGATCGTACGTTTCAGCAGCCAGTCAGAAGGGAACCGAAAGTTTGCGACAAACGCCATTGATGGTGACGCCATGACAATTTGGCACTCCAATTTTCAAGGAAAGGCAATTCCGCATCCGCACGAAATTGTTATCGATCTGGGCAAGAGTTCCCAAGTCAAAGGCATTCGCTATCTGAGTCGGCAAGACGGTGGCTGGAATGGAGCGATTAGTCAGTTTCAGGTGTATGTTTCCGATACTCCTGATGACTTTACAGATCCTGTTCTGGAAGGAAAATTCAGGAAGTTGCGAACGTCGCAGGAGATCCATTTCCCAGTCACATCAGGACGCTACGTCTTGCTGAAAGTCTTCTCTGAAGTCAACGACGGACCATGGGCATCGATTGCCGAGATCGGATTCATCGGTCAGTGAAGTGGTAGGGCAGGCTCCTGCCTGCCTTCCTTGAATCAGTCGTAATATTTCAACCACTCGAATTAAACACATCAAAGAAAAATCATGAAACTTCGAATACTGGCTGCGTTTGCCTGCATCAGCGTCCTTCCCGTGTCACTCCAGGCAGCGGAATCTGTTCCGATTATTTTTGATACGGATATCGGAAATGATGTCGATGATGTTCTGGCGCTCGGAATGATTCACGCATTACAGTCACGTGGTGAGTGTGAATTGCTGGCCGTCACGATTACGAAAGACCATGAATTGGCAGCTTCTCTGACTGATGCCGTGAATTCGTTTTATGGTCGCGGAGAGATTCCTATCGGTGTCTGCCGTAGTGGAGTGACACCAGCTGAGGGGAAATTCATCGGACTTGGAAATCAACGCGATGGCGGCAAGCTCCGCTATCCGCACGATCTCCTCTCAGGCAAAGACGCACCTGATGCTGTGGATGTTCTTCGTCAGGCACTGGCGAATGCGAAAGATAGCTCTGTCGTTTTCGCTCAAGTTGGCTTCTCAACGAATCTTTCAAACTTGCTCGATTCGAAACCGGACAAGCATAGTCCGCTCAGTGGCGTTGATCTTGTCAAGAAGAAGGCACGGCTGCTTTCGATCATGGCAGGAGCCTTCACTCAAATCCCTGGCAAAAATGGGTTGTACGACCACAAAGAATACAACGTAGTGAAGGACATCCCATCGGCGAAAAAACTGTCGAAGCAATGGCCGACACTCATTATCTGGAGCGGTTTCGAAATCGGGTTGTCGCTGCCTTACCCGCACGAAAGCATCCTCAACGACTACAAGTATGTTGAGCATCACCCGCTTCCGGAATCCTATATTGTTTACATCCCACCGCCGCACAATCGCCCGACTTGGGATCTCACCAGCGTGCTGCATGGCGTCCGACCAGAGCACAAGTATTTCAGCACTTCCAAACCAGGACGAGTGAGCGTTGCCGACAACGGATTAACAACTTTTAAAGAGTCTGCCGGTGGGCCACATCGCTATTTGATACTTGAGGAAAAGCAAAAGCTGAGAATTCTGGAAGCACTACAAATTCTTTCCAGCCAACCGCCCGCACAGTGAAGTGCGGCGCGAAGCGAATTCACTTCTAGTTGCTGCTCATTGTAAGAATGAAACAAAACCGTCTTCCGAAAATTGCTGTGCTGGGGTCCATTAACATGGACCTTGTGATTCGCTGTGCCCATTTGCCACGACCAGGGGAGACCTTACTCGCGGAGTCGGCGGAGGAAATATGTGGTGGGAAAGGAGCGAATCAGGCGGTCGCTGCTGCTCGGGCTGGTGGGGATGTTTCGATGATTGGGCGGGTTGGTGACGACGCCTTTGCCGACCGGTTGATGAGTAATCTCGTCCGAGAAGGCATCGATTGCTCTCATGTACACAAAACAGAAAATTGTCCCAGTGGACTTGCGACAGTGTTCGTTGAAGAAAGTGGCGAGAATTCTATCGTTGTTGTGCCGGGTGCGAATGGTCGATTCAGTCGAGAAGATGTGATTGCTGCGAGTTCGTTGATAGCTGCCAGCGACATCTTGTTGGTTCAACTTGAGGTTCCACTGGGTACGGTCGTCACTGCTATTGAATTCGCACGCTTAGCAGGAGTGAAGGTCATTCTGGACCCGGCGCCTGCACCTGATGAATGTCCAGCAGAATTGATGAATGTTGATTTAATATCTCCGAACGAATCGGAAGCGGCTGCGATTATTGGAAGAACTGTTGGTTCAGTTGAAGACGCTGAAAAAGCTGCGCGAGAACTCCACAAACGTGGAGCCAATAACGTGGCGATCACGATGGGGGCAGAAGGGACACTATACTGGGACGGAACGAGTGCAAACCTCGTCGCTCCGTTCCCGACAACTGTTGTGGATACAACTGCAGCCGGGGATGCTTTTGCCGGAGCATTGGCAGTCCATTGGGTTTGCTCCGACAATTTGGTAGAAGCAGTCAGTTTTGCAAACGCGGCTGGATCATTGGCAGCGTCTCGAATCGGAGCGCAACCCGGCATGGCGACGCAAGAAGAAATAGAAACACTTTGGAGAACAAACAAATGAAACGAATCGTACTGGCATGCAGCTTACTGTTGATTGGTTGTGGGAACTCGCCGAGCGATTCTCCGAATCAGTCCAGTGGAAGTGAAAACGACAAGCCGCGTGTTGCTCTCATCATGAAGTCGCTTGCGAACGAGTTCTTCTCAACGATGGCAGACGGCGCGAAAACACATCAGCAAGAACACGCTGATGATTACGATCTGATTGTCAACGGAATTAAAGATGAACGAGATGTCTCTCGGCAAGCAGCGATTGTAAACGAGATGGTCGCCAGCGGCGTCGACATTATCGTGATCGCTCCTGCCGATTCCAAGGCACTAGTCCCTGCCCTACGAAAAGCGAAAAAGGCAGGCGTGATCGTGATCAATATCGACAATCGCCTCAATGCGGAAGTTCTTAAAAAAGAGGGTGTCGAGATTCCATTCGTCGGTCCAGACAACAAAGCTGGTGCCAGGCTGGTCGGAGACTATCTCGCATCGAAGCTCAAGAAAGATGATGCGGTCGTCGTTCTGGAGGGGATTCGAAATACCTTCAACGCGCAACAGCGTCTTATTGGTTTCGAAGAGGCAATGAAAGCTGCCGGCATCAATATCATCGACAGCCAAACAGCGGAATGGGAAATGAGCAATGCGAATAAAATCGC
>JAJDEL010000568.1 GCA_029259835.1 Planctomicrobium sp.
TACTGAATGCCTGTCAATCGCGAAACTTCATAGTGCCACGTTGAAAGATCGTTCGCACAGAATTCACTCAGATGCGAATGCCCGCATGCACGGGCCATGACTTTCATCAAATCTGTTGAAGCGTCAAAGAAATTCTGTAGACGTTTCGCGCTGGCCTCAATCTTGATCCTGGCTCGAAGATCTTCACGCTGCGTCGCGATGCCGACGGGGCAGTTGTTCGTATTGCAGGCTCGCATACCGAGACAACCGATGGCCTGCAGCGCACTGTTTGCGACTCCTATGGCATCCGCTCCCAGCGCCAGTGCTTTGATGAAATCGCTTTCCGTGCGCAAACCTCCGGTCACGATGAGCGTTACGTCGCTACTGTCCAAGCTGTCCAGATGCTGGCGAGCCCTGGCAAGGGCCGGGAGTGTCGGCACGGAGATATTATTGCGGAACACGTCCGGCGCGGCTCCGGTTCCACCTCCACGTCCGTCGATGACGATGTAATCCACTCCCACGGACAAAGCGAAATCAATATCGGCTTCAATGTGTTGAGCCGACATTTTGAAACCGATAGGAATTCCTCCGCTCACTTCTCGCACTTCCTCTGCGACGCGGCGATAGTCATCGACGTTGTTCAAGTCCGGGAATCGAGGAGGGCTGACAGCGGGCTGTCCTTCTTCCAAACCACGAACTTGCGCTATTTTCCCTTTCACTTTCGCTCCGGGAAGATGTCCACCGGTGCCGGTTTTTGCCCCTTGACCAGCTTTGAAGTGAAATGCCTGCACGTTCTTCACTTTATCCAGCGACCAGCCAAAGCGGCCGGACGCAAGCTCGTAAAAATAGCGACTATTGCCCGCCTGTTCTTCAGGCAGCATTCCGCCTTCGCCAGAACAAATGCCTGTTCCTGACAACTCTGCCCCACGCGCAAGTGCCACTTTCGATTCTTCAGAAAGAGCACCAAAACTCATATCGCTGACGAACATGGGAATCTTTAGCGTGAGTGGTTTCGCTGCATTCGGTCCGATCGTCACTTCGCAGCCCACTTCGGCATTATCGAACAATGGGAGTGTTGCCAGTTGGGCCGTAAGAATCTGGATATCATCCCATATTGGCAGTTGAGGTGCTGGAACGCCCATGGCAGAAACTGGTCCGTGGTGTCCCACTTTTCTGAGACCATCCTGGGCCAACTTCTGAATGTGTTTAACGTGAGGTTCGTCTTTTGTACCGGTATGATCGGCATACAATCCCAGGTACTTGTCGCGTTGGTAAGGTTGAGGGTTCTTCGCTTGCCAATCACCGATTTCTTTTTCGTCAACGTAAACAGCGTCCGCGTCGACATCGATCCAGCCGCTGAAACTCGGTAGCCGTTCTTCATTGCTGTAGGCACTCACGCCGGAGTCGAGGCGATAGTCCCAATTGTGAACACCACAGATGATGTCTTCGCCCCGAACGAAGCCATCGGACAGCAATGCCCCACGGTGAAGGCATCTGCCGTAGAGAACGGAAACTTGATCGTCGAAGCGTGTGACGACCAAATCGACGTTGGCGACAAGAGCATAGAATGGCTTTCGATCTTCCAGCGTACTCCAATCGCAGACTTTGACTGCGGTCGCCGACTTTGATGTGTGAGTCACTGAGGTTTCCTTTTGTTGATGTGGCCGTAAAGTGAACGAATTCGTGACCCCCACGATCTTTGCAGGGCACCCACGTGGCAAGAAGTTTTACCATGCGAGTGAAATAAAAACAAAAATGATCCTGGTGAATCGACTGCCGAGGAAGTCACATTCTGCACCTGCGGCCCCCAGCTACTCAACACGGGGCTGATCTTCTACCCGAGTTGCGAATTCACGACCGTTTGCTAGTAAAACCAAGCCACCTTGAACGTCTTGAAAAGAAATTGCTGCTCGTTGGCGTGACAAATCTTCTGAAATCGTGTAATTAAAGCCTTCCCACTGGGAGTGCGCGCAGGTTCTGCGGCAAAATTCGTGGGATCAGGTTGCTGAATGACTGTTTTCAGGTGTTAAAACCCTGGAAATGTTGAATATATGACGTTTCCCTCCTAGAGGGTGGGGAACAAATTTACATTAGTTGAAAACAATACTGTTTTTGTTGTCTCAGGAGACAAACGTGGCGGTTCGTATTCGAATGAAGAAGATGGGGCGGACTCACCGCCCATTTTATCGCATCTGCGTGATGGATGCTCGTAAGCCTCGAGATGGGGCAGCGATTGAGCAGGTCGGCACTTACGATCCGATGAAAAAAGATAAATCACAACGTGTGACCCTGAAACTGGACCGGATCGACTATTGGGTTTCAGTTGGTGCGCAGCCGAGTGAAAAGGTCGCCGTACTGGTTCGTAAATTCAAGGAGAACGATTGGGGAGCAACGAATGCACCACCGCCAATGGAAGCTCCAAAAGTGAAAAAAGCTCCAGAGCAAGAAGTCAGTGAAGAAGCTCCAGCCGAAGCTGCTCCTGCTGAAGAAGCTGGCGCCGAAGGCTAAGGCTGCTGAGAGCAAAGCAGAGTTGAATGCCAATGCGGTTTGACGTTCTGACACTCTTTCCGGGACTCTTCGATGGTTATCTTCAGCAGGGATTGTTGAAGAAAGCAATCGATGCCAAACTGGTGGATATCCAGCTTAGAGACTTTCGGG
The DNA here is from genome assembly GCA_029259835.1 of Planctomicrobium sp. GTDB lineage: Bacteria > Planctomycetota > Planctomycetia > Planctomycetales > Planctomycetaceae > Thalassoglobus. The sequence continues at coordinate 2,638 of JAJDEL010000568.1, forward strand.
ACTGGACGAAAAACAAGCATCGATCCGTGGACGATACTCCTTATGGAGGTGGTCCCGGAATGTTGATTCGCTGCGAACCGGTCTTTGATTGCGTGGAAGCAGTTCAATCCGAAGAGCAGCAACCAGGCAGGTTGATCATGCTGACGCCACAAGGGCGAAAGCTGGATCAGGGACTTGTCGAAGAATTATCCACAGAGCAGCGATTACTGTTGCTCTGCGGTCGATATGAAGGATTCGATGATCGAATTTCACAGGGGTTAAAGCCTCTGGAAGTTTCAGCAGGCGACTTCATCTGCAACGGTGGAGAAGTGCCAGCGATGTTGATCATCGATTCAGTCATTCGTCTGATCCCCGGCGTTTTGGGAGATGAGATGAGTGCCAGAGACGACTCCTTTTCGACATCAAAAATGTCGGCGGGAATGCTGGAATTTCCCCAGTACACTCGACCCAGAGAATATCGTGAAATGAATGTTCCAGACATTCTCTTAAGCGGCAATCATCAGGCGATTGCGGAGTGGCGAGAGGAACAGAGTTTAGAAAGAACCCGCCAACGGCGGAGCGATTTATTGAGCGGTAGCGATCCTTTACCAGAACATGGTGGGAACGACTGACTGCATCGTCGGGACAGGACGATTTATATTGGTGATGTTCCCCTGCCCAGCCGGGAACCTCTCGCGACAATTCGAACCACTCGTGTTTCGTCAGGACTAAAAATTAGGGTTGATGAAAGTTTTGCTAGCGACAACGGAGCGGAATTTTCAATCTCCAACCCTAAGTTGATAGCCTGACAAGGCACTAAAGACTGAAGAGGAAGCGTATCATGCGTCATCCATTACTCGACATTGCTGAAGAATCCAGCATCCGCAAGACCCCATTAAACTTTGCGGTCGGCGATACCGTTGAAGTTCACACACGAATCCTGGAAGGCAAAAAAGAGCGAATCCAGATTTTCAAAGGTGTCGTGATTGCCAGACGCGGTCGCGGAACGAACGAAATGTTCACCGTCCGCCACATTGTTGCCGGTGAAGGTGTTGAACGAATCTTCCCAGTGAACTCTCCAAAAGTCGCCGACGTCATCGCGACGCGTCACGCACGAGTTCGACGAGCGAAACTCTACTATTTGCGAGATCGTGTCGGTAAGGCGACGCGTCTCCGCGGACGACGTGCCCGTGCAGGTGAAGCTGAAACAAACACGTAGAATGCCTCAAAAGACGAGTGTTGAGGATCTAGTGAAATCGGTTCTACTCCAGACTTCTCAACGAATTCCTTTGAGTAACTCAGCGGCGTGAATCAGGTGATTCACGCCGCTTTTTTTAATCCTTACAGATCGTTCAAATGCAAATCGGTTGGGTCAATCGTCTGTTTGGGAATCAAGGAGAGCGAGTTGCGGCTCGGTTTCTCAAGAAATTGGGCTACAAGATTCTTGCCAGACAGGCTCGCAGCAAGGTTGGAGAAATCGACCTGATTGCACGTGATAGCGAGACGATCGTCTTCGTTGAAGTGAAGACGCGTTCGTCTCATTCCGCTGGACATCCGTCTGAAGCAGTCGGTTTTCAAAAGCAGAAACAACTCACACGTGCTGCGTTATTCTGGCTTAAAGAGCGGAATCTTCTCGATCACCGTTGTCGGTTTGATGTCATCGCTGTGACCTGGCAAGATGGTCAGCAACCTGTCGTCGAGCATTTTCTCCACGCGTTTGAAGCGACTGATAGCGGTCAGATGTTCTCATAGGGTGGTTTTGGGTCGATCTTCCGTTCCTCTTCGTGGATTTCAGTGCATTGGCACTTGGAAATCGTTCTCAATGGGGAATTGGTCGAGCAAACTCCTCTAGTGAATTGTTGTTAGCACTTTAATTTTGCTGAAACTCTGCAAGAATAGAGACCGTGACGCAACGACATCAAGAATGTTATTCAGTGATATTGGCGGTCCCGCTGGGATTGTGACTTCATTTCAGATCCAAGGTGAACTTATGGCAGCTCTTACTCCCGAACAGGAACAGATCGGCAAGGAAAATTTTTCAGGCGCCGTACATGCCCTGTCGGCTGGAGACACAAGTTCCGGCGGTGTCAACCGTCGAGATGCCCTGAAAGCGATTGCCGCTGGCGGTGTGGGAACTTCCGCTGCGTTGTTTGGATATAGCGAATTAAAGAAGGATCGAGTCCGTGTTGCATTCATCGGAACCGGCGATGAAGGCAACATTCTTCTGAACGAGCATCCCGAAAACTATATGGAAGTCGTTGCGATTGCAGATTTGCGTCCTTCCAATCGAGAACGTGCATTCAAAGGTGATGGCAATGATGTTCGGAAAGGGTTGATTAAAAAACTTGGCGGTGATGTTGCCAGTAAAATCAAAACCTACGACAGTCACAAAGAACTTTTGGAACACAAGGACGAACTCGGCATAGAGGCTGTCGTCATTGCGACGCCGCTGGTGACCCACGCTCCGATCGCGCTCGACTGCATGGAAGCAGGGTTGCATGTCCTGACTGAAAAATTGATGGCCCGTACGGTGACGCAGTGTAAGTCAATGATTCGCAGCGCCCGTGACAAAAATCTTTTGCTGACAGTTGGCCACCAACGCCATTATAGTGTGCTTTACGACAACGCTAACCATCAGGTCCAGAACGGTATGCTGGGAGACATCAAGCATATCCGTGCTCAATGGCATCGGAACAACAGCTTTCCAAACAGCGACAGTTGGCAGAAAAAGATTCCTGCAACAGACGCGAAGATCACCGAAGACGAACTCGATCAGTTCGGTTTTGATGATGTTAATGAATTGGTGAATTGGAGACTGTACGAGAAAACCGGTGGGGGCCTCATGGCAGAACTGGGGTCACATCAAATGGATGCGGCCAGTATCTTCCTTGGAAAAGTCCATCCGGTTGCCGTGAGCGGTTTCGGAGGAAAGAACTTCTACGGAATCGAAAATGTCGGCCCCAAAGATAAGTGGAAAGACAACCGCGAAATCGATGATCAAATTTTCGTGACCTTCGAATTCCCTGGTCGACACTACGAAGAGAACAATCGCGACAAATGCATCGTTACCTACTCCTCGATCAACACGAATAAGTTCGAGCCGTACGGTGAGATTGTTTATGGGACTCGCGGAACCTTATTCATGAAAACTGAAAAGGAAGCGATGCTCTGGAAAGAAGATGGTCGAGGAAGTACCGGTGGTGGCCCTGATCAGCGTCTCTGGGTCATCTCCGGTTCCGAAGGTGGAGCCGGCGGTCCTGTCATGGAAGCATATGAAACGACCTCCGGTCCGAAGGTTGCCACTGGAGATGCTGATTGGGCAACAAATGTCAGCCGTGGCTATCGAGAAGAAATGGAACACTTCTGTTACGCGATTCGCAATCAGGGACCAGACTATTGGCCTGGCGGTCAGCCACTTGACCCCAAATCGGGAGGCTTGCGCTGCAACGGAGTTGTAGCCATGGCAGATGCCATCATGGCATTAACCGCAAATCTGGCGATGGAATTCCAAACTCGCATCGAGTTCAACCCAGACTGGTTCGATCCTAACAGCGACGCAGCACCAGAACTGGAACATGGCGTCAAAGCCTGACCATTCTCGGATTGCTCTCGCCACAATTTAGCACCGGGTGAGTCACCCGGTGAGATGGAACTTGCGCTTCAAGAATACTCTCTTAACAGCGTTGACGTTTCCTTTTACACCTTCCCCCTGTGTGAATCACCGGGGTCTAAATGGTGTTCCGCTGCGAAGTTGAGATGAACCGCTCGGGCGAATCAGTGCTGTCCGAGTGAATCGATTGCAGCAGTCAGGCCTAAACGGAGCCTTGTGCGCTGTTGCCGAAATGCAACGTGTTGTACTCAGCCTGTGCGATCCTTTGTGGACTCCCCGGAAATCTCGGGGAGGGCCAGAAGTTCATCAGGTCTTGAACAATTCCTCTGCTAACTTTTTCTGATTGCGAAGACTTGGTAAGATAGCCAGGATTCGTAAAGAACGCTCTTTATCCAGGGGAACCTCATGGACTTACGTCGATTTATCATTCCACTTCTACTTGTCGCAACATTTTTCGGAACCGACCGAGTGGATGCTCAAGAGAAAAAAACGAAATCCAAATATGAACAGTTGATCGAGAAGAAGACAAAACTGGCTGGGATGTGGACTTTGTACCACAATGATCAGCAGATGCTTGTGGAGTTGTCTCCCACAGCATTGAAGCAAGAGTACATGATGTTGCCGTCGATCTCTCGCGGGATTAGTCGGGGAGATGTCTTGGGCGGGATGTCATGGGGCTTTGGCGATGACAGCATCTGGGCGTTTAAAGCAACTGCGGAAAAACTGTTTGTTTATGAGCGGAATGTTCGCTTTACAGCCAAGGCGAATTCGCCTGAAGCGACGGCAGTGAAACTTGCGTATAGCGACAGTATTCTTTTTGCTCTGCCGATCCTGTCGAAGTCGCCATCGGGTGGAATTCTGGTCGATATGACCAAGGTCTTCATGAATGATGACATTGGGATCGGGCGCGCAATTGGTTCAGGGTTTCGGCTGATGACAGACCGGTCAACGTTTAAGAAATTAAAAGCGTTTCCGAAAAACCTCGAACTCGACCTGAACACGGTTTACGCCGGATCTGGTTCCATCGACACAGTCCCTAATTCTCGTGGAGTTCAGGTCGGCGTCCACTACAGCGTGTCTGTGCTGCCGGCTGCCGGCTCGAATGGTTACAAGCCTCGTGTTGCTGATGACCGAGTCGGTTATTTTCTGACGGCGATTAAAGATTTCTCAGACAAAGAAGACCCGGAACATTTCAAGCGATACATCAATCGCTGGGACCTTCGGAAAAAAGATTCGTCTATTGCTTTTTCCCCGCCAATCAAACCGATTAAATTTTATATGGAGAACACGGTTCCAGTCTATCTTCGCCCGACCGTCGAGGCAGGCATTATGGAGTGGAATAAAGCTTACGAAAAACTTGGCTATTCAGGGGCGATTCGCGTCGACATACAACCTGACAATGACCCGAACTTTGATCCTGAGAGTATTGAGTTTAACACGTTCCGCTGGATCACTGCTGACGCCGGATTCGCGATGGGACCATCGCGAATCGACCCGCGCACCGGACAAATTCTGGATGCAGATATTATTTTTGATGCCAGTTTCCTGGATAGTTGGAACCATCGTTGGGAAATTTTCCGACCCGATACCGACACGGCAAACTTGTCAGCGAAAACACCAGAAGACCACAGCGGGAATTCATTTAAACACGAGCATGGACCGTTTTGTAATCTGGGACATGCCATGCAGCGGCAAACAGCATTTGCAGCAGCTGTCTTTTTGGCGAACGGAACTGTGAACACAGGCAAGCTTCCCGACGAATTCGTCCATCAAGGCTTGAAAGAAGTCGTCATGCACGAAGTTGGTCACACTCTGGGACTGCGACATAACTTCAAAGCAAGTACCTGGAAACCGCTCAAGGAAATCATTGATCCGAAAGCGGATAAGAACGTGGCGACTGTCGCCAGTGTGATGGACTACTCTCCAGCGAATGTCGACGTCGACAAGGACAAGCAAGGGGTGTATTACTCCCAGACGATTGGTCCGTACGATTACTGGGCGATTGAGTATGGCTACAAGCCGATCAAGACTGGTGAAGCAGCAGAACTCAAAAAAATTGCCGCTCGTTCCGGAGAACCAGCCCTCGACTACGCGACCGACGAAGACACTCGTTTCCTCGACTCGGACCCGGCATCAAACCGTTTTGATCTAGGGAAAGATCCTTTGGTCTATGTCCGACGCCAGATGGAACAATCATCGGCTTTGCTTCCGAAAATTGTGGAGAATACGGTTGAAGAAGGGGATGGTTATCAACGTGCTCGACAGGCATTTGGATTACTCTTCGGAGAGTATTGGCGAGCCGTGCAATTTGCGGCACGATACCCCGGCGGAGTCTATGTGAATCGTGACCACAAAGGTGATAAAGACGCGCAGCCTCCATTTCAGCTTGTCTCTGCCGAGAAGCAACGCGAGGCGATGAAACTCATCGCCGAGTCTGCATTCGCCTCACCGAAGCTTGATGGAAAACAGTTGAACTATCTCTCGGCATCACGCTGGAGTCACTGGGGTGTAGCGAGCGTCTCACGCCTCGATTATCCGATCCACGATGTTGTGTTACAAAATCAGGATGCGATCCTTAGTAACGTGCTCTACTCGCTGACTCTGGACAGAATTCTCGATAATGAATTTAAAACGGAAGAAGAAAACCCTTACACTCTCGCCGAGCATCTGCAAATCATTTTCGATAGCCTCTATTCAGAGTTCGATCAGAAGAAGGAAGCGGAATTCACAAACAAAAAGCCGATGATCTCCAGCTTCCGCCGAAATCTGCAAAGAACGGCACTGCGGCGTTTAACGACAATCGTTTCACACGGTTCCGGGGCACCAGCGGACGCACGAACGTTGACCCGCATGCACTTAAACAGCCTGAAACGAAAAGTAACCGTCTTGTTGAAGAACAAGAAAGTGAAGCTCGACGATTACACGAAAGCCCACCTGCAGGATACAGTCTCGGTGATCAACCGAGTTCTCAACGCAGAATTAGCACTCCCGACCATCTACTGATCACAGGTTGCGACGACTCGATGAAAAGTCGAAGCCGGTAAAACTGGCTTCGGCTTTTTTTGTTGTGATGTCTTAACACGCAGTACATTGCAAATGTATGGTCAAATAAATTTCTCTTCCCTTGCCCCTCGATCCCCAAACCAGCATTCACATACTGACATCGATTCCGGCGACTTGAAAGAGTATGAACAAGGCGAGCAAGGCGACAAAGAATGTCGATCCACCGACAACGACACTCCCCAATGAGAGTCCAGAGACAATTGAGATGAGCGTCGCCGCACCAATCAACATCATGAGTGAAAATCGAGCAATCTTTTGATCGTGGACAGTGTTCTCCTTAGCGACCTTCTGAACTTCCGGAAAGTGGTCGACGGTCGAACCTCCGACGCTCGAACGCTGCTCCGTTCCGCAATGCTCACACGTCTTTGCTGATGTCGGAATTGGAGTTGCACAACTCTGGCAGGCACGCATGGATCAGTCCGCCCCTCATGGTTTTGTACGATATACTGAGGCAACAAGATTGCTCGTCACTGAGCCTCTCAAGGATATCGTGATTGTTGCCGAAAATCACGGTGAATTGAAATACTTATTCTCGGTACTAAATATATTCTTTGTGATGTGGATGTTGTCATACCAAGTCCACTTTTACCGATGATTTCCTGGAAGTGTATTCGTTGATGTCTTTTGATTCTTTGCTAGTCACGTCCGGATTCTTTTGGACATTGGCGTATTTGCTCATCATTTGTCAGGGATATCGCGACAAAACCTACGGAATGCCTCTTGTTGCTCTCTGTGCCAACTTGTCGTGGGAGTTCGTCTTTTCGGTCATCGCCCCCCATTCTGCTCCACAAATTTACGTCAACGTCATCTGGCTGGGATTTGATGTTGTGATCGCTGTTCAACTCCTGCGTTACGGACCACAGGAATGGAATTTGAAACCAACGTTTTTTTATGGACTCTTTGCGATTTCGTTGAGTGCGGCGCTGCCGGCAATTTATTTCATCTGTCTGGAATTCTCTGAACTCGATCAGTGGAGCGGAGCTTACGCTGCATTTGGACAGAATCTGATGATGTCGATTTTGTTTCTGGAACTGCTTCGTTCTCGTGGAGACCTTCGCGGTCAGTCAATCGGGATTGCTACTTGCAAACTCGTGGGAACGTTCTTTGCTTCGTTGGGATTCTATTTACACACAATTGTCGGTCAGTCTCCGTTGTTGATCTACCTGTTTGTGGCGATCTTTTTCTTCGACGCGGGATACCTTGCTTTAGTGATCGCGAAGCGCATCAATCCTCAGTTTTCGCTTCGTCAAAAGAGAGAGGAGCAATGTTCCTGAAATTCCAACGATTGGTCTCACTCTTTCCTGCTCTTGCGTGATAGAATCTCTCGACTCCGGTTTCAATTCTTTCGCTGCACTCAGGTGGTCCATGATTTTCAATTCTGTCCAGAAGTTTCTGTTTCTCTTTTTCGCTGTTCTCGTTTCTTCAGCCACATTCGGACAAAAACCTGACCCGAAAGAAATGGCGGAAGTCATTGACGTCGCGAAGCAACTTGCTGGGATCACATCGGAGCAGTTCCTGAAAATGGTCAGCGATTCGCAGCAGTCGGTCGTTGTGATCGAAATGCAAGGACGCGATGGCAAACCGCTGGGGATTGGAAGCGGATTTATCGTGAGTGAAGATGGACTGATCGCCACAAATTTACACGTCATTGGCGAAGCGCGTCCGATTCGAGTCCGTCTGATGGATGGTCGAGAGTTTGCGGTGACCGAAATTCACGGGACTGACAAAACGCAGGATGTCGCTCTGGTTCGAATCGATGTCGATAAACTGACACCATTAAAACTCGGAAAACGCGATGACCTCAAGCAA
>JAJDEL010000569.1 GCA_029259835.1 Planctomicrobium sp.
ATTCCGAAAAAGTATGATCACCCGGACCTCATCAAGATGATACAGCGCGTCATCGACACCGCAAACATGCACCACGTCGCCGCCGGTTGCTGGTTCGGCAACACCGATCAGGCACTGCGAACGATCCGGCAAGGGGCGCGACTTGTCGTCTATTCAAACGATGGACTGTTTATACAGAAAACAATCGAAAATTCCTTTGGAGAATTACGAAAAGCTTGAGTTTCCGTCTTAGTCTTCTCAGACTGCATCGAACGATTTGACTCTCCCAACGACAAGGCAGTGAAATGCTACGAATTCAAAAGATCACCAATAGCATGATTTTCTGCGCGATACTTCTCTGCTCGACAAGCGCTCGCAGTGAAGAGGTCTCGACTAAGAAAAAATCTGGCGCGGTCAAAGTCGCGGCGGTTCAAATTCTCGGTTACGACAAAGGGGAATCTCCGCGAGAAGGCTATGACCCGGCTGAGAAGATGTTGCCGTATATTGATCGAGCTGGCAGTGATGGTGCGGAGCTTGTCGTCTTTCCAGAATATGTTTTGGGGCATATTCAGGTTCCAGGTCCGACGACCGAAAAGTTTTCGAAGGCAGCGGCGAAGAATAACATCTACGTGGTCGTCGGGTGCTGGGAAGAATTCAAAGACGGAACCTATGCAAACACGGCTCTGGTCTTTGACCGTCAGGGAAAGATTGCTGGGAAGTATCGCAAAACTCATGCGGCGGTCGATCACTGGGAAGGCAGCCCGCCATGGTCGAAACCACCTACTGGAAAAGATGACAAGTGGTTTCGGGAAAACGATCCGGAATGGACGATGCAAAAAGGAACGGACTTGCCGGTCTTTGAATTCGACTTCGGCAAAGTCGGAATTATGACTTGTTATGATGGTTGGTTCCCTGAACCGGCCAGGGTTCTCTCGCTTAAAGGAGCGGAGATCATTCTCTGGATGAATGGACGCGGCGGGGCGGTTGAAGACTTCATTGTGAAGACCACCATGTTCCAAAGTCACGTTGCCATGATCACGACAAATCAAGCCTATGGTGGCGGCACGATGATCGGAGATGGATTAGCAAGTATTCTGGCTCGTTGTCCCGATAAGACAGAAGCCTACATTTCCGGGACAATCCATCTGGATCGTATTCGAAACCGGCGCACTCACAGCCGCAATTTTCAACAACGTCGTCCTGATCTTTACAACATCATCACAAATCCGACGGCAGCAGGTCGCGTTAGCGAGTAAAACATGAAAAACAATTCAATTGTCTTGGGGTTTCTGCTTCTTCTCCCCGCACTTTCTCTGGCTGATGACTGGCCGCAATGGGGCGGAGCAAAGCGAGACCTTGTCTGGCGAGAGTCAGGGATTGTTGACCGACTTCCGGAAGGGAAATTGCCGCGCGTCTGGTCAAAGAGAATCGGCGAAGGTTACGCCGGACCAGCGGTTGCGAATGGATTGGTTTTCATCACTGATCGAATTCATGGACGTGGACGTGAAGGGACGGAGCGCATTCTGGCACTGAATGCAGAGACAGGTCAAGAAGTCTGGAAACATGAGTATTCGTGCCTTTACGACATCAGCTATCCAGCCGGTCCGCGCGCGACGCCGGTGATCGATGATGGTCGACTTTATACTGTCGGAGCGGTCGGACACTTGTTCTGCTTTGATGCTGCAAACGGGGATGTCCTCTGGAGCAAAGAATTCCAACGTGACTTTGGAACCAGATTGCCAACATGGGGCATGGCGGCGTCTCCATTGGTTGATGGAGACCAACTCATCACATTGGTTGGAGGCCGAAATGGTTTGATCGTGAGCTTCGACAAGAAAACCGGTGAAGAACGTTGGCGGGCGCTGAATGATCCTGCGATTGGGTACTGCCCTCCGGTGATTTTCAAGTTCGGCGAAACGCGTCAACTGATCGTTTGGCATCCAAGTGCGGTCAGTTCTATCGATCCAAAAAACGGCAAAGTGAATTGGGAAGTCCCGTTCGAAATTCGTGCCGGATTGACGCTCGCAACACCACGTCAAGTCGACAACCGACTCTTTCTAACCGCGTTCTATAACGGCTCGATGATGCTGAAAGTTGCACCGGATGGATCAGGCGCAGAGATCGTCTGGAAAGGAAGCAGCAACAGCGAAATTAACACCGATGGCCTCCACGGATTGATGTGCACTCCGTACTTTGACGGCAAGCACATCTACGGCGTCGGTAGCTTCGGACAGCTGCGTTGCCTGGATGCGAAAACAGGCAAGCGGCTTTGGGAAACGCTCGAACCGACCGGAGAAGGCCGCTGGTGGAATGCTTTCCTCATCTCGCACGAAGACCGGTTCTTCATTCACAACGAGCAGGGAGAACTGATCACCGCGAAGTTGACTCCCGACGGATATGAAGAAACCTCCCGCGCATTACTCGTCGAACCAACACGAAAAGTACGCCGCCGAATGACAATCTGGTCACACCCGGCATTCGCCATGAAAAGCGTCTTCGCCCGAAATGATCAAGAAATTGTGCGAGTTGATTTGTCAGCAGAGAAGTAGAGATCCGATCCTTCGAGAAAGAAAAAAGTTGCCCGCCACGGATGAACTCAGATAGGATCATTCGAGTACAGGCATTCTCTGGTAGCCTCAAGGACGTCGACTCTTAAGTGTATGACATGGCAGGGCAATCGTATGTTCAGGGCAATGGCATTTTCGAGCGGCTTGAAAGCCCAGAAAAATGCCTTTGAGGTTGTTTAAATTCCATCCGGCGAGGAGTCGCTTGCCTCGAATGTTGTCGTTGAGTGTCGTGTCTGACTTTAAAATCGACAAAGCTAATCGACGAAATGCTGCAGTGATGTCAGGACCGTTTCCTCTACGAATTCGGCTGAAATCCTCTGCCAGTCTTCTTCTTTGGTGGATGACATCGACTGTGTGGTGCAGAGAATTCTCCACACTCCAGTGATTTCCCACGTGACGAGCATGTTCTCGCACACGTGGAGGCAAACTGCTGATGAAATTTTTTATTCAGATCAATAACATGAATGGCGACGTTGAATGTTCTCCGACTCTTTCGGAAGGGGAATGTCTCAACATCAAAAATCTCTTCACTTTCTGTGGCAGCTTGTTGTTTCTTATCAATCTGTTTCTGCCGCCGTAAGTCGCGTTCATCGGCCCAGGATTGTTTTGTGTTCTGGCAAGCAGCGGAGAATCCTTTCGTGAAAACCAAATAGAGAAATTCAACCGAGTGCAGAAACCCACGAATCAAGAGGGAAATCAGAGAGATCAACAAATCAAAGAGGAGACCGACAGTCGCCCCGATCAATTCACCGATTGCTTCCATGATACGGATCTCTTCCAAGATTGAAACGATTCAATCAACAGTTCAAGTCTTCAATAAATCGTGCTTCAGGGACAACTTCATCTTCACCAACTCCAATCGTATTCACAATGAGCTCGACCAGCCGGGGCCAGACTTCAGGGTAATGACAGAAGACCGGTGTTACTAGTTGAGGACGGTTGATTGATGCAACGGCCCTCGTCAATTTTCGGATCGTAGAAGTGGGGAAAACTGGTGCAGCCCATGAGTACCGTTCGCCGCAAAACTGGAACAGTTTCTGCAAAACGCGATCAATGAGTGGCATCACTAAAGACACGAGAACCAACAAAGCCAAGATGAAATTGAGTGGGTATGTAACGGTGATGACACCAAACAAGACTAAAAGCGATGTGCAGCAAACTCCTATTACAAACAAGAACCCTATCACAGTGAAAACTGTAGGGAAGTACAGCGAAGGCAGTTTCAATCCCGTTTCTTCTCGGAGTTGATCCCAAAACAGAATTCGCTCGGTTGGTGCTGAGAAGTTTGTAAGTGGTGTGTCCAAGCGAATATCGTCCTCAGAGCAGTTCGCGATGTTCACCAACCCTGCCTGAATAATAGAAAACGCTGGGATATGCGGACATGGCCAGACGTTCGTTGAGTGGGCTTCGATGTAACTCTTCAAGTCACCAACAGTTTTGAGGTGCTCATAATCCTCATCGGCAATGAACACTTTGAATTCTTTTTCTATGCGATATCCAAAATCAATCATGTCGAGACCCATTAGTCGATTCCTATTCCGAGAATTGACGCACTGGAAGTGCGAAGCTAAAGGGAAGTTACTCTCTTTCTTGAACAAACAAAAACGTTCCTTTTTTGTTTGATGTGGCGATGTCGAGCAGGCCATCGCCGTTGACGTCTGCAACGTCGAATTGGGTGCCGACACCGGAGTTGTCGTCGATTTGGTGTTTGGTCCAGACTGGTTTGCCGTTTTCTCTTTGGAGCTCGAACCAATAGACAACAGCCGGTTGATCGCCACCTGGGTCGTGACCGCCATGTGCCCAGTAACGTTTGCCAGTCACGAAATCTGGAAGACCATCGCCATTGATATCTGCCAGCATCAACGCGTGCGTCTGGCTGAAATTCTCCGAAATCGTATGCGTCTCCCATTTCCTTTCTTCTTCCTGTTTCTCCTCCCCTTGCCCCTTATTCTCATACCACCAAATACCGAATTGATGCGCTGACGCCGACAGAACATCGTTGTCGCCATCGCCGTCGAAATCGTAGACGTGCATCTGTGAACAGGCTTTTCCGAACGGGGCAGGGTGCCAATCCCAGGGGAGATCAGTCGCGTGAGCTTCTGGGGCTTCCCACCAACCGTTGGTGATGAGGATATCGTTGTGACCATCCCCGTTAATGTCTCCAGCTCCTATGCCGTGGGAGAATCGATCTGTCCCAGGTGCATCAGGACCGGCGACGATATTGATCTTCCACTCCGCCGTCGGTAAGTCCTTCGGTGTCGCGAAGCCCATGATTTTCTTGTCGTAGCCACACAACAATTCCCGAACCCCATCTCCGGTGATATCCAGAAACTGCGGGCTTTCATTATTCGTGACTGCGGTGATCTGATGCCGGTTCCAGGCGGTTTCTGTTTCAGTCTTGCGAGGGTTCTCAAACCACCACGTCGGCTTGCCAGGGAAGTCAACAACGACAAGATCAACCCAGCCATCGTTGTTCACGTCTTGCGCAAAATTGCAGAACGTGTTGCTGTAACCTTTAGGATCGAACTCCTGTGGTGGAATGGTGATTGGATTTGCTGTGCCGGGAGTTTGAAGAGAATACCACTGACTTCCGGCAGCAATGTCCATTTTTCCATCGTTGTCGAAGTCCGCAATCGCGACTCCTTCGCTGCGGAAGATGTCATCAAGCTGGGTTTTCTTCCAGGTGATCTTCTTGTTCTCTGCCGCAGTCGTTGAAACCGGCCAACCTCCGGCTGGTGCTCCCTGCGAAACAAACGGTGGAATCGGATCAAGCAGTTTCAATTCAAGATTTCGAAAGCGAACTAACATCGGACCACCAGAGTGCAATTGCACTGCAAGTTGTCCCGACGTGGTTCCCTGTGGATCGACGATATCTACAACTTGAGTTCCGTTGAGAAACATTTGCACGCGATGCCCAACGACTCGAATCGTGTAGGCATTCCAGTCTCCCTGATTGACGAGCTTCAAATTGTCGTCTTTCACGAGTAAACCACGAGCACTCTCTTCATAGAGTTTGCCCCACCAGCCAGCACCGATGTCCGCCTGATAGCCTTTCATTTCTCCACCTGGCAGTGGCTGGCTGCGAAACTGAATGCCGCTGTTGCCAACGTTGTCTTGCAATTTGACTTCACAGTGGAACTCAAAGTTGCCCATCAACATCTCGCTGACAAGAAACGCATTGTGCTTCAGCCCAGCTGAGCGTCCGACGATCTCGCCGTTCTCAACACTCCAGAGTGCCTGATCTTCTTGGCGCGTCGTTTGCCAACCGGTCAGGTCTTTGGCGTTGAAGAAACGATTCAAATTATCTGCAGTCGTTGCCAGAGGAACCTGTCGAGTCCCTGAGAGATAGGCCACCAAAGAACGGGCTTCGTGATCGCTGAGGGTTTTGAGTAAGTCATCCGGCATCATCGATTTGTCGCTTTGTTTACGAGCTTCGATTTCGCTGACTGGGACTTGTACAACTTCGTTCGGAGTTTGAATCGAAAGAATCGCCGCAGTTTCTTCCTTAGCGATCCCGGTGATCACGCGACCAGAATCGGTGGCAACAATGATCGGTTGATACTCTTTTGCCATCACTGACGAAGGGTCGAGAACATTACTCAACAGGTAGTGATGGTCTTTACGGTTGGCGCCGGTGATGTCCGGACCGACTTTGCCGCCGGTGCCGTAGAGCGTGTGACATTGCTGGCACGTTTTCGCGAAGATCGCCCGACCGAGGTGAGCATCTGGCTGTGGGAGATCGCTTTGCTTGACGAGTTCAAGATAACGGGCAATCAATTTCTTGCGGTCGACGTCGCTCTCGCGAACAATTCCCCAGACTTTTTGAAGCAACTCCGTGACCTTGGGATCGTCGAGGTTACGCAGTTGCCGAATCAGGTCGGCGGAGAGGTCTTTGCGGGAGATCGTGCCTGAGTCGGCAGCCTTGAGAAGTTCGAGTGCATAGTTCGCCCGGCTTGCCAGCGTGTTGCGGGCATCGGTTTGTTCGCCGGCGTTGAGAGATTTGTAATTCGCAATGATCGACTTCGCGATTGCAGGATCGTTGACTGTTGCAGCGGCGCGGAGTGCTTCGGCGCGGAGTGTTGTTCCGGTTAGTAATTGTCCGATGATCTTGGCGAGGTTCTTCGAATTGTTCTCGACAATAAAAGCGAAGACGACTTTGCGTTCTTTGTAAGCGCCTGACTCATCGACAGCAATCTCTTCCAGTTTTTGTTGAGCATTTGCATTCCCGAACCGTGCGCCAAGTCCTAGCGTATGCAGGTAGACATTAAAGTTCGCAGCGGTTGTTTTCGGTTTCGCAAGCGTTTCGTAGATCGCGGCCCATTGCTCCGGAGCAGCGATGTTGTCTCTTCCAGCGATGGAACTGCGAATCCCTTTAAGGAACGTCAGCCGCACATCATCGGTCTTCGCATTCGCAAGCCCTTCGACTAAAAGTTTGACCGCTTCTTCCGGCTTCCCACTTCCCAGGCGACGGACCATAAAGTCCCGCAGCAAAGGGATGTTCTCACCGGCTGTCATCGCCAACGCGAGCGCACGCTGCGGATCAACATCCGCGAGCGGTTCCATCGCGTACCAGTACATGAGCGGGAGATTGTGGTCGGTGGCGTCTTCAGGGTGAGAGGTCAAACCATCAATGATTTCCCAGCGGTCGTTGAGGGGAATACTATGAAGAGCTGAAGCGACAGCAAGGCGAACGACCGGCGAAGGGTCTTCTTTTGCCAATCTGATTCGGAGTTTCATGTATACAGTTTAAAGTGATTCAGATTCACAGACTCGTTTAATCAAACTCGCTCTCATTGAAGCAGGCGTCTCAAGAACGTCCTCGAAATCAACATCCGCAATATCTGACTGAATCGAA
>JAJDEL010000570.1 GCA_029259835.1 Planctomicrobium sp.
CCCCCTCACCCTAACCCTCTCCCCCTCCGGGGAGAGGGGACAAAAGGGACTCATCTGACGTTCGTTAGCGAACTGGAATTATTCTGACACAAAATCAGTCTTTGCTACTCCAACATTCGAAATGCAGAAGAAGCGAACAGCGCGTGCGTAAGATCGGTCCAGGATTCTTTTGCGTCTACTTTACTTGACTGAAGAAATTCCAGCGAGACTTCGGTTTCCAATTTCGTCGGTGGGCGTCCGAGGGTGAGGAGAAACAGCCGCTCGAGTTTTTCGCTGTCGGTGGAAAGTTCTTGTTTCAACAGTCGGTCGGTGACCTTTCCTGCTTGTTGTCCGAGAAAAGGACCGTTGAGCATCCACAACGCCTGAGCCGGGACCGTTGTTTGTGTTCGTTGACCTAAGACGAAATCAGGATCGGCAAAGTCGAACACACGCATCAGCGATGGAAGTTCGTTGCGTATGATCGGTTGATATAGTGTCCGAATCGTTGTGGGTTCCAACTGCACACCTTTGTCGTCCGCATTGTTAACTGTGACCAGTGTGCCAAGGTTGGCGACAGGCGGTCCTCCTTGGGTAAAATCTAGTTCGCCAGCAGCCAGCAGCATTGTGTCTCGAATCGATTCCGCAGGCAGCGGCTTACGGTTCGCTCGCCAAAGTAATCGGTTTTCCGGATCGGCTTGCCAGCGATCTTCATCATACTGGCTTGTTAACTGGTATGTATGGCTGGAAACAATCTCCCGCACGAGCCATTTCGTTGACCAACCATGTTCGATAAATTCCACGGCGAGTTGATCAAGAAGTAATGGATGTGTCGGGCGCTCGCCGAGAGTACCAAAGTTGTCGACGCTACGAACGAGACCGGCTCCCATCAAATGGTGCCAAACGCGGTTTACGTAGACTCGCGCTGTCAGAGGATGCTGCGGATCGGCGACCCATTTCGCCAAAGCCAGCCGACCGCTCTGATTCTCTTCAATCTCAGGTGCTCCTTCAAAATTCGCGACGCTCAGGAACCCGCGAGAAACTTTCGGCCCAAGGTTTCGATGTTCACCGCGAATGCAAACGAAGTAATCGCCCTGCTCTTTCGCTTCTCTTACGGCAAGTGCCAACGGTGCTGGTGTAGGAGCATCCGTGTCAGCTTCTTTGAGCTTGACCTTCTGTTGAGCAATCTCTTTTTTGAGTGCCTCGAGTTCCGCCAAAGCTTCAGTTGCATCTGCACTGGCATCATTCTTCAATTCATCGACAGAAACGATCTGAATCGCGTCGACAATCACATAGCCATCGGCGTCTGTGTTCGAAATTTCAACAACGACTGGTTGATCTTTCGTGAATTTGAACCGACCGAGTGATTTGAGCATTGTCAGGATCGGTGCCTGCTTCGTCTGATCGACAACGATGGAAGCCTCCCCGTCGGCGTGAGTAATTGTCACAGGAACATTCGACGCCCGACCACTTGAACCTGCAAATGCGAAACGAACTTCATACTCACCGTCCTTTGGAACATTCGTTTTAAAGACAACACGTTTTTTTCCACGATCCTGACGGTCGTCGTGGATGTAGCCTTTGCCGATGAAGTTCTTGGAGTACGTTGACGCCTTCCAATTTCCGATGACTTCCGCCTCGGAATCGTCGACCACGATTCCCTGTTTGAGAATGTTCGACCGCGACGACATCAACTCCAGCGATTTTGCTTTCGCTTCGTTCTCTTTGATTTCTTTCTTGAGTTGGTCGGTCCTGATTTTATATTCCTGAAGAGCCGCTGAGTGCTCTGAGGTCATCGGCAGCGGTTGCCGGGTCCAGTTGGAAACGTATTTTTGAATCTCGCCATCGAGCGTTTGCGTGCTGCGCAAGATCCCTGCCAGTGCGTAGTAGTCTGCTGTCGGAATAGGATCGAATTTATGATCGTGGCAGCGAGCGCAGCCGAGGGTCATTCCCATAAAGGCTTTGCCAATGCTGGTGACTTGTTCGTCGACAACATCCATTCGCAATTTTTCTTTGTCTCGTTCACTGAGCATCTTCGTCCCGAACATTAAAAATCCGGTCGCGACAATGTTACGCTCGCGCTCTGCATCAGTGGGCGATTCCAGTAAATCGCCAGCGATTTGCTCAATTACAAATTCGTTAAATGGTCGGTCCGCATTGAAAGTCTCGACAACGTAATTTCGGTACCGCCATGCGTTGTGAAACGTTGCATTGAAGTCGCCGCCGTTCGAGTCGGCATAGCGGGCGACATCGAGCCAATGTCGGCCCCAGTGTTCTCCGAACTGTGGTGATGCCAACAAACGATCCACATATTCCGCGACAGCTTGCGGAGCATCGTTATAGAGGATCTTTTCAATATCCTCCGGTCGAGGAGGCAGGCCAGTCAGATCGTAAGCGATCCGCCGCAGCAGCGTCGCCCGTTCGGCATCTGGCATTGGTTGCGTGTTACTCTCTTCGAGTCGCTGCAAGATAAAATTGTCAATCCAGTTGTGAGGCCAATCGCTCTCTTTCACGTTCGGCACAACATGAGACTCCGGTGGTTGAAACGCCCAGAACTGACGCCCAGCTTCGATGTCGATTCCTTTCGCCGCCTGTTTTGGAACAAGTAACTTTGTTCGAGGATCGGCGGCTCCCATCGCGATCCATTTTTCGAAATCGGCAATGACAGCATCAGAAAGCTTCCCTTCCGGTGGCATCTCGAACGACTCGTACTTGAGAGCCTCCAGCAGCAAACTCTCGACCGGCTTCCCTTTCACAAGTGCCGTCCCTGAGTCGCCCCCTTTCAAAAGTCCCGGCGCGGAATCGACCAGTAAACCCCCTTTGAGTGATTCACTCTCCGCAGAATGGCACTCATAACAATGCTTGATCAAAACCGGTCGGATTTTACTCTCAAAGAAATCCAACTCCTCCCGCTCCGCAGACAGGAGAACGGAAGTCGTCATCAAAAGAACAGAAATTGCTACCAACAATCGCACAACGCACCGCCTTGAAGAAACAGACAAATAATTGATATCTATTTATATCTGATCGATAAAGAGTGGGGAATAAAGAAATGCTGGTTTGCGGTGATTCAAAGGCTCAAAAAGTGTAAGCGTTCACGGGATTGTCAGGACGCCAAATTTAAACTTCCCCTTCTGGCTCTTGCAAAAAACAATTAACTTGTTCCAAACGCTTGGGTCAGATGTTGTATCCGAAGTAAAAGTGATGTCACTTGGACGTATGCTTCCCTGGATGAATCCTGTAGCTGTAGGTATGCGAACTCCAATCGCGGGACCATACATTTCCGCGTTCCTCCAAAGTGTTTTTACGATTATTTCCTTGATCTTCGCATCCTCGGAAAGTGCAGATTTTTCAGCGAGTTCGGCGCTTTTCGCAAGCTGGCAACCTTCTTCCACCTGAATATTCCCAAATAATTTGCGCAAATCTGCGATCAAAAGCTTTTGGTCATACGGAGTACTTTTTTCGACTAACTTAACCGATGCACAGATAATCACGTCATTCATGTTCCGTGAGCGTTCACCAAAAAGTAGGAGATGTTCCTTTATTCCTTCTTCTGTTGCGTGTCCTCACAAAATAAACTTGCTCAAATCATCAGCTTGCGTCACTTCGGCGAGTTTTTCGTTGACGTAGTCGGCGTTGACCTGGACGGTTTGCCCTTTTAAGTCTGGGCCTTCGAAGCTGACATCTTCAAGGAGTCTTTCGAGGACGGTGTGTAGTCGTCGGGCGCCGATGTTTTGGGAGGACTGATTCAGCTGGAACGCGATGTCGGCGAGCTTGGCGAGACCATCTTCGGCGAATTGAACCTTGACTCCTTCGGTTTCCAGTAAAGCAGCGTACTGCTGTGTGAGTGAACTCGCAGGCTCCGTGAGGATCTTTAAGAAATCATCTCGCGTGAGGTCGTGAAGTTCGACGCGAATCGGAAAACGTCCTTGGAGTTCTGGCATTAAATCGGACGGGCGTGCGCGATGAAACGCACCGGCGGCGATGAAGAGAATGTTGTCGGTCTTCACGTTTCCGTAGCGAGTTTGCACGGTTGTCCCTTCGACAATCGGCAGCAGGTCGCGCTGCACTCCCTGACGACTCACGTCAGAGCTTTTGCTCCCTTCGGAGCCGCCGGCGACTTTGTCCAGTTCGTCAAGGAAAATGATTCCGGTCTCTTCGGCGAGGAAGATCGATTCTTCATGGATCACATCCGGGTCCATGAGTGCTTCCACTTCCTGTTCCAACAGCAATTCTCGTGCACTACTCACTGTCACCTTACGATGCGTCTGCTGCTTCGGCATCATCTTTTCCTTCAACATAGGCTCGTAAAAACCCAGGAAATAAAATTCGCATGCCGGTTGATTGAAGCTGCGCATTTCCAGCCTCAACAAGAATGGAA
>JAJDEL010000058.1 GCA_029259835.1 Planctomicrobium sp.
TCCTGAGCAGCAAGCTCCCGAAACGAGTTTCCGTCACGGATCGTGAGCGAAAAAAATCGCTCAGATTTGGTGCTCCATTGGGACCTTCGATCAATGATTTGATCACAATCATTTGTCCGCGAACGTTCCGAAGGTGGAAAAGTCAGACCGGCGGGAAGCGATTCAGATTCTCGGTGAAATTGAGAAAACTTCGCATCTACAACATCTGACGAACAACGGTCAAAAACGTCCTCAAACAGCACCATATCGATCCTGGTCCATTTCATGGTCCTGAAACGTGGACGGATTTCCTGGAACGTCATTCAAAAACGCTTTGTCGCACGATTTCTAGGCCATAAGTGTGCGGTAGCGATCATCCTAGTGCTCAGATGGGCCTTCAAAGTGACGTTCTCTTTTTGGGGAAACCGCTTCAGTGTCGCTCGCAACTCACTTTCCGACGCGGCATTCAAAGATGGTCTCTTTCGGAATTGATTTTGGCATGACGTTTGCCAATTTGGTTCTTCTGCCGTCGAGCCGAGTTGGGTTGCCGGTTGTTGTCGGGTGTATACAGATCGAGGGAAAGAACTTTGTGAGGGTAACTCAATGTCTAACTACGCCATTCCAATTCCGATTGACAATTCAATTACGGATCGAACAACTCGAAGTACGACTTTTGTATTGACCATAATTCTTATTATTCTCGCTCAATTTTCTTTTTCTTATGCGCAGTCGAATCCTGCTGAAAAAGTAATTCCAACCCAACCAAAGGTTGTCGACAGGGACAAGGCACCATTTTCTTTCGACTCCAATGTTCCTCTGGAACAGTTTCAGGCGTACGAACTCCAGCTGGTGGTGAATCCTCCAAGTCACATGACCACCGCAGAGATTGACAAGGCGCTGGCCGAATTACGATGGACCATTGCACGCCGTATTGCCCCAAAGGACGTTGCCAGC
This sequence comes from Planctomicrobium sp., assembly GCA_029259835.1. Classification (GTDB taxonomy): domain Bacteria; phylum Planctomycetota; class Planctomycetia; order Planctomycetales; family Planctomycetaceae; genus Thalassoglobus. The sequence goes on from JAJDEL010000058.1 coordinate 934, forward strand.
GCGATACGGTATGCCCGCTCATCGTTGAAGATTCAAGAGACGCGCCCGGATCGATGGGAACAGCTTGGTGATCTTTACACATTGTCAGGTGAACGGACTTCCGCACGTGATGCAGCAGTTGCCTACGACAATGCACTTTTTCTAGATCCGACGCGAATTGACGCTCGTGTTAAGCTGGCCAGCGCGTACCTGATGAGCAGCCAAATCCAACAGTCCCTAAAACATTTGGAACTGTCTCTTTGCCAAGCAGTTGACCAGCAACAACAAATGCGAATTCTTCGCATTTACATTACCGCATGTATCGTTGGTAACCAAACGAAGCGGGGGATTGCTTTCTGCCAGACTCTTGCAGTTGAACCATTAAATGTTCCCTTTCAAATCGCTTGGGCGATCTTAGAGAAGTCTCAGGGAAACCGTGACAAAGCGGTGACGTTGTTGAGTGAACTCGCGAAAAAAGAGGGTGTGGCAAATTCGATTTCCGATATCGCCGAAATGCTGTTGAAAAAATATGGCGAAAACAAAGGAGGAACGAAATGAACTCATTTCATTCATTCACACTTGCAGCGTTCGTGGTCACTGCCATGTATTCCTCCACGGACGCTGACGATTGGCAACTGGCAAACCAGGAATCAACGGCGAGGATTTCACAATACGAGACGGCCCGCAACTCAGGCGATCCGGCTGCCATTCGCGAAGCGACATTGCGACTCCAGCAAGACCCGCTTGCTATCCGAGTGATCAATCGAACTGCCAGTGACGCATTCAAAACACAACTTAACCAAGACGTCCGGACGATTCAGCAGAAGACGCTCCGAGTGACTGAGCAACGACTCACGGAAATGGGGATCAGGCCGGATAAAGTTGACTTTTTCGAAGCGACCAATCCTCCCAAACCAGGTGATCCTGTTAAAGTTGGACAGGACTGGGATCTCACAATTCGCGTCAACGGTCGTGACTTGCCAACCAATGTGTCTCAGCGGATTGCGCACGACTCCTACTACGAAGCCTCTACTGGAAAGCGACCGCCACCCGTGAGCGACGTTGCAGCTCGTGCCGAATACACTCGGGCAGCGGATCACCATGCTCAACGCCAATCTCTGGCCGTGACTGATTACCAGCACCCCGAGGCATACGGGGGAGGTTCTAAAGAAGGTGGCCAGATTATTTCCGGTCCCAAGGATGCCAGGCTCCGCGATCCAGTTCAGCTCTCAAAGGTGATGGACTTTAAAAGTGCGGAGGCGCGTAATCTTGCCGCTGAACTGCGTGCCGAAGGTAAACTCGGTGCCGCCGTCGGACACGATATGGAACAGCTGCGGCAGTCCACTAAGCAGTTTGACAAGCAAGTGAAACCTCGTCTTGAGGAACTGGTGAGATCGCGTCACGAGACATTAGGACGGGAGGCTCCCAAGAGTGTCATTCCAGAGTACATCGAGCATGGTCAAAGTATTATGAAACGGGTAGAAGCTGGTGAAATTACCGCAGCGGAGGCGCATGCACGCATTTCAAAGATGGAACCAGTTGATAGTTTCATCCGCAAGTCTGCGGATCTCATCGAAGCGGCCGAAGTCCTCCAACCACCAGGCGAACGAGCCGAACCAGCTCAAGATGTCTTTGTGGAGAATGTTAAGAATCGTCTGCAAACTCGGCGAATCGCCAAGGTTCTGCAGCGTGTTGATGCTGGCGAGTTGACCGTTCCCCAAGCGCGTGAGCAGATCACGCAGCTTGAAAACATCAACCTGGAGTCCATTCGAAAACCGGAAGGTAACCTCACTGGTCGCAGGCCGCTTACGAAAGGAAAGAGTTCCGTTGCTCCCTTGGAAAGTAGTCCGTTATCAACAGGGAGGAAAACGGCACTGAATGCGTTAGGCGCACTCTGGATCGCCTCCACGGCAGGAGAAGCGGCTTCCCACGAGGGGCGGCGTTCGATGGAAGCCGGAGAAGCGCCTGACCGTGGTCGCGCAGCTGCCAATGCCATGTGGGAGGCAACGCTCCTCCCGGGGATCGCTCGAGGATTTGAACGTGGCCAACAAATCGGACGGGAAGAATTGGCACAAGCCGAGGAAGTAGAACGCAGTCCCGAGTTCAAGGGCGCCGCAGCTGGAATGGGCGCGACAGGTCCTCGTGCAGAAGCCTTGTTCAATGGCTTGGGGCGTGTGGTTGGTGACGTGACCGCATGGAATCTTGGCTCCACAATCGCCCAGGAAGAGATCGAAGCCGAAGATCGTAGGGCTGCTTTGGAAGGGCGCGAACCGGACTATTCAATGAGCACGTTCAACGGTGCTATCAGGGGTATTGGTGAAGTGTTAATGATCAATACGATCGCACGTGCCGCAAATAGCGTGACCGAGGAAGAGGTGATGCTTGTTGGACAACAGCAAGTGATCCGCGCTTGGGCGCAGGCCAAGCTGAATGAGGGGCGAAGCGAACTCAATGGAATTCAACTCGACTTGGAGGAAGCGACCGCAGAGGGTAACGGGACATCTGATCCAGAGTATGACGCTTTGGCTGACCGGTATGACAAGGCAAGGAACGCCATGAACCGACTATTGGATTCGATGCGCCAACAACTGGGAGAGGATAATGCATTGGTCCAGTCAATTGCCGAACATGTCGCGAAACTTCCTGATCCTCCTGACGCCACGTTACCAGATGCAGAAGGGGAAGTTGCGATGACTCGGCCTAGGTCAATAATCCCCACAAAAGAGGACACGACTGAACCAGATAAACCGCATGCTGAAGATCTTCCCAGTGCAAGCGAATTTGATGGAAAGTACGCGATTTATCTAAGTGCAGCAGGAGCAGGACGTCGAACACCCGCACAGCCTTTTGAATCGATGACGTGGTCTTCTGATGGCGATGATCGAGCTGCCGTGACGTTTGTCTTATCATCCATTATTCCAGAGAAAGCGTTGCAGATCGTAGGACTAAGACGAACCATCAGCGCTACAGCGATTCGACAAGTCGATCCTTCTGGACGATGTTACTTCTCCGCCGGTGGACCTGCCCTGAGGCAAACGATGAAAGGCATCGCACAATTCGCTGCTTTGGCTGGTATGGGAGCTGGTTCGGTTTTTGGGGGCGATTCAACGAAGGGGCCAAATTCCAGTGTGAAGACTGCTGCTGTGACGATCACTCCCGCAGGAGCAGAAACTCTTCAAATCATCGTGCACAGCGACGTCATCATTCAGGCGGCTGGTACCACGAAGCGCTTCAAGAAGGATCAACAAGGAGTCGCGCAGCGTCTGAATCCCCCGTCACCCGGAAGGACTCCGAGCCGTCGTTGACAACTGTCCATTAGTACTTGAGATCGACTTTTCGTGTTCGCTGGGAGATCATCATGAATACACGCAGAATCGTTTGCCTGTTGGTGGCGGCTCTCATCTCGCATGCAGCGATCCATGCGCAAGAGTCGGTCACATTCAACCTTCGGGGAGTGACCTCTGGTGTGACTACCCAATCTGAGCTCGAAAAAAGCGATCGCTGGGGTGAACAGCTTGAAAAAACAGAGAAACCAGATGGGTCAACTTGGTTGGAGTACCGTTTTTGGGCCTGGCAAAAAGTGATAGCTGTGGTCTATGACGGAGTGGTGCAAAGTATCGACACCGTCCCACCCAAGCGGTTGCCAACACAAAAGCTCGCGGACGCACTAAACCTAGGCGAGTTGATCCCGGTTGATACCTCGACATCTCTGCCTCCTGCGGCAAGGCTCGGGGCGGAAGTTCCAGATACCTGGAGTATCTTCCGTTGTAGCGATGCGCCTGGCGTATTGATTTTTGCCGAAAAAATTGGTGGTAAAAAAATGTATGCGAAGTGGATGCGATTCTATTCGCTTCAGTCGCCATTAAAGCCGTATCTGGGGCTCCGTATTCGCCCAATCACACGCGCTGAGGCAATTCAAGCTGGGCAAAGTAAACCGGTGGGGCTCTTTGTCGAAGCGGTCGCACCGCATTCACCCTGCGCAAATGCTGGCATTAAGGTGGGAGACCTTATCCTCGAGTTCGCCGAAGATAGCGTGACTAGCACTGAAGAATTCATCGCAATGATCCATAGGAAGCCCATTGGTACGAAACATCCTCTAAGAATCTTGCGCGAGGGACAAGAATTGAATCTCATTGCGACCCTCAAACCTCGACCGGAACACCTCGCCAACTTTCAAATGGGAGTTGATTTGCAGCGCCAAGGCCAGTACCGCAATGCTGCGGCGATGTACTCCAAAGCCATCAAGCTTACTCCAAACGAAACAATGTACTTGCAAAGGCGAGCGAGTTGTCGTCGACAGCTAGGGCTAGTTAAAGAAGCCCTCGCAGATGCGAATGAAGCGGTTCGGATCGATGACCAATCGGCGTCCAGCTTTCTTGAACGTGCCAGGTGCCTTGCTGCGGTCAAGCAGTTTGAAGATGCCCTTGCCGATTGCCAGCAAGCAATTCTTATTGACAGTACCAAAGCGGAAGCGTTTGCAACCCGCGGTTCGATCTATTCCCGTATGGATGATGCTGAGAAGGCGTTGGTGGCATTTGACAAGGCCATTCAACTCGATCCAAATCTGGCAGATCCTTATGTGTCGCGTGGTTCGATCTATTTCACTCAAAAAAAATATGATCGTGCCATCGAAGATTTTTCCAAAGCAGTTCAGATCGAGCAACGGACATTTGACGCGCACTACATGCGCGGCTGGTCTTACATTCGAACAGATGACTATCCTTCCGCCCTTAAGGATTTCAAACAACTGATCACACTCTTGCCCAATCACGAGCGAATTTATATCGCCTATTACGATCTTGGAAAGATCTACCTGAATCAGCAAAACTATTCAGAAGCCGTTATCGTTTTCACCGAGGCGATCAACCGCAACGGGAAATATTCGCCTGCTTACGAATCTCGTGCCAAGGTGTACGAAGAGTTGGGCGAGTCGCAAAAAGCAGCTATGGATATGGAAATGGTGAGGCAGTTGGCTCCCAAAACGACTCACAAAATTCCATCGAATGGGCTGACCCCCGTCTTTTTCGACGACTTCGATGGACGCTCAACCGCACCTGGAAAACCTCTATTTAGTGCTCAGAGTATGGAATGGATCACGGGGGATCATACAGGTAAGTTGACTGCCAAAGTGCAAGGTGTTTTGCCGGTCATGTACACCAAGCATAAATTGAAAGATTTTGTCGCGGAAATTGAAGTCGCGTCGCCGTCACAGAAATGCGATTACGGACTTGTATTCCGCAGTGATGATCCACCGGATGGATTGGACTACTATTACATGTTGACCATCTCAAGTGATGAGTTGATTCGATTGACCTGTTGGAAATACCCGGGATGGACTGGGCCAAAAGATCTTCCTTTAAAGCAGGGATTACTGTCAGCGACACGCCCCAACCGGCTTCGTGTCGAAGTCAACGAACATCGTTTTCGCGTTTACGTAAACGGCACGTATGTTGGCGAATTCGCAGACACCACGTTGGACCGAGCAGGTGATATTGGCCTTTGCGTTTCGTCCGGGAAACCAACAACAGTCGTCTTTCACAGTTTCCACGTTTTTCAGAAACGGCCTTCAAAGTGAAAATTGACAGTCTGATTGGTCTGTGTAGGAACTCTCTCCGATGTCTACACCCTTCCCCAGTTGCTTTTTTTGTCCGTAGATGGAAAAGCAGTCCCGAATTAAAGGATCAAGTGGCATGATGCACCTTATTCGGTTGGTGGAGTGTGACCTTGGGAAATTGTTGCCTCTTAGAGAGTTTTTGGCCTTGTTGTTTTGTTGGCGATGATCCGTCTGGTGGATCATACAAGAATTCTTTGCCGTTGTAACGGTGCGTCTTAAGAGGCCGTTCCGGCGCCAGATGTTGATAGTGCTGCGGCTCACGTCGAGTTGCAAAGCCAGTTCCGTGGCAGTGAGCAGCCCTTGTTCGCGGAGTTGATCGTAGCTTCCAACGCCTGCGCGAGGACTTCGGTAAATGGTAAGCCACCGTCTTGAAGATATTGCCTTCTCAGTAATTTAATCTGTTCGTGAAGCCGTCCATGGTTCACACTCATAACTCTGGTCTCTACCGGCCCAGGACACTAGAGACAACACTCTCCCGGCAGTGTCGCTCACATCCACTCGAACGGGTTCTTTTTTCGAACCCAGCGCTCCGGTTTTCGACCGTCAAGTGCAACGCAATCTTGCCCACGGCTACAAGAATTCCTGCAAACCCAGGTCCTGACAATCCCTGATTAGGAAGGCCTGTCCCCAAGAGAGATGTTTGCGTGTATAATCCAGTACTGCGGCAGTGAGTGATCATGTCCCTTTAACTTAACTGAATGAAGGGAAATGCAATTGGGGGATGTATGTCGAAATTAGAGTCTCTGAACTGGATTGAAACACAGCGAGATCGCATGATTGCGCTGGTTGAGCACTGGGCATCGATCAATTCGAGCACATTCCATCCCATCGGTGTCGAACAGGTCGCCCATGCGGTCTTACCCGAGTTCTCCACCTTCGGTTGCAAGCCAGAACTAGTGAATGTTCCTTCTATGATGGAAGTGAACGGACGGGGAGTGCTCGTTGCACATTCGCTTGGTCCAGCTCTCTCGTTACGTGTTCGGCCAACGGCCCCGCGGCGTGCCCTACTGGCGATTCACATGGATACCGTCTACGGTCGGGATTCAGAATTTCAACAGGTGCACAGCGACGGGACGAATATGTACGGTCCTGGAGTTGCAGATGCCAAAGGTGGTATCGCCGTCATGCTTGTCGCACTCGAAGCCCTGGAACAATTTCTCCACAGCACCGACAACACGGAG
>JAJDEL010000571.1 GCA_029259835.1 Planctomicrobium sp.
CGTTCACAGGCGACTCCAACAGCAAATGCGTCACACCAAATTGCCGTAACCGCGATACACTTTCGCGTGCAACATCGGGATCGAGCGACTCAAAGTCAACGCGAATTTGGTCTGTCTCATAAATCTCAGGTCCGATACCAAGATAAACTGGCAAGGAAGATACACCGAGAAGAGTCGGGATATTTTGACCTGGCGCATAAAGCCGGACGTTGTTTCCCTGATCGGCGAAATACTCTTTGAGCGAACTCTCGTTTCGATGATTGATCGGTGGATCATCGACCATGACAGCGTAAAATACTTGTCGGCCCCAGTAGGGAGATTCGCCAAAATTGTATTGTCGGCTCACCGCCCAGAGGTCAGCAACAAGCGTACAGAGCAACACCGCATAGATGATTCGAGTTGTCCCAGCACGAAGCGTAAATCGGCAAAGCAGCGCCTCCAGAACTCCTCCCGCCATGACAGCGAATGCCAAAGCAGTGACCATCGAATATCTCCCCGGTCCACGGAAGAACCCAAAACCTGGAACATCGACGAGATAATAAGTCGGCCAGCCGGTTGCAAAGAAGAGTCCGGCTGTGGCAACAAAAAACCAGCGCCAGTATCCAGCCAGACTAAGCTTCCTCCGAATTCCAGTCGACACGCAGCCGAGAGCGACGAACAAAATCGTTAAGAGTCCGCAGTAGAGGAACGCTTCGACTTGATTCGTTGAATTCGGAACGTTGAGTAACGATGCCTGTTCCAGGTGGCGGTCCATGGGGACTTCGCCTCCGTGCCAGGACCAGGGTTGCCATAATTGGGAGATCGCTTCCGGTGGCATGTGCCCGTAAGTCGGCGTGAATTTCTCATTCACTTCCTGACGTTGAGAAAGCGACTTCAATTCAACAGTCGGAAGCAACTGCACCGCCCCGATCATAAATCCAACGCTGACAATCAGCAGCAGGGGGATCAACGAGCGCGCAGCATTCGTAATTGATTCCTCAGTCTTTGTTTTCTCTGAGTATGTCGGACGGATAAGAAACGGCAGGAACACCAAAAGCAGCAGGGTGATGAAGGCGAGATTGTAATGTCCCGCGAGTAAGTCCAATCCAAGAAATAAGCCAACCGCCGCGAGTGCCCACGGTTTACGTTCCTGAATGTAGACTGTCGCTGCCCAGAGCATTGCGGAAAACCACGCACCTCCGATGATGGCCCACTCCAAGCAAATTCGGGCTGGAAACCATCCATAAACAAACGCCGTTGCGGCATACGTTGCGGCGGCAGGACTTAGTTTCAGGCGGCGAGCGAATGCCCAGGTTGCAGCAAACGCCAGGATGTAATGCAGCAGCTGCGAGAGGTTGTACGCCGTGTTGACACTAAATTGAGAATAAAGCAACAAGTTAGGCGGATACAGCGCGGCAGTCTGACTTTCCCCGAGGGTTGGGTACCCAAAGCCGACTAAGGGATTCCAAAGCGGGATCAGCCCTTCTTTCAGTGAGTCCGCCAGAAATGCCTTCTGTGGGAAGTAGTAAGGGTAAATGTCCCCTCCGATGAGCCCGCCTCCACTCCAAAGCGGCCACCAAAAGAGCCAAGTCAGTGCCATGCTGATAACGAATGCGACGGAACCTCCTTTCCAGCCTTGTTTTGTGGCTTTATTCTTAATCGTCTGGAGGTTCATTTTGAGTCACAATTCAGGTCTGGCACAAGAGGTGCATTACCTGAGATCCCGGCATTGATGCCATGAGTCTGATCGTCAGGATTCAGGATTTTCAAAATTAAATTTCTCTTTGACTATACGATTGACTGGTCAACAGCGAATCGACGGAATTATGAATCACAACTGAACCCCAGGTGTTGACACGTTTGGTTGTTGATTCAACAATCCGCTATTGTAAGTCTTTCAAAAAAGGCAGGAAGCCCGATGACGAAGAATGGAATCAAATTCTTTTTGAGACTCGATTTGTCTCGTCCTCAAAACCATCGCAGGTTTGGCGTTATTGTTGCAACTCTAGTGTGAGTCCGGCGCAGTACGACAATTGTGGAATCCATTGAGCGAAACCGCAAACTCTTGCCTAAAACAGATCAATACGCCCTCCGTCTGAAATTGCACGGAGGTTTATGGAGATACCATTATGACACGAAGTCTCGCGTTCTGCATTGCTCTCATCGCTTCGACTTCACTCTTCGCTGCCGATCCAGATAGCATTGTCTATGATTTTAGTGCGGTCTGGTGTGGTCCTTGCCAACAAATGGCACCAATCGTTGCCCGCCTGGAACGAGAAGGTTTGCCGATTCGCAAAGTTGATGTCGACAAAGAAAAGGGACTCGCAGATCGATTTGGAATCACAAGTCTGCCAACCTTTGTCGTTGTGATCAACGGAAAGGAAGTTCATCGCCAATCGGGAGCAGTCACAGAAACGGACCTGCGTCGAATGGTGACCAAGGTGAAATCTGCTCCGATGCCACTGATCGCACAAGCCTCCGGAGTTCCATCTGTGAATCTAGGAGAGTCAGTCCCCATGCCTGGGGCTGAGAAGAGTCGGTCCAAAGAGCTTGCAGCGGTAGAACCTCCTAAACCAGAGACTTCGCCATTCCGCCGTCTGCTTCCCTTCGGGTCTAAGCCAGCAGCGGAAGCCCCAGATGTGATTCGTGGAAACGATTCTGAAACAGGATCCGATTCCACAGAGTTGAGTTCAGCAGACACAAATCTTTCAGCAGATCCAATGGATTCAAGTGTTAGAATCCGAGTCATCATCGACAAGAAAATCAATCTGGGGTCAGGGACAATCATCCACAGTCAGGAAGGGATTTCTCGAATCCTGACTTGTGCCCATATTTTTCGGGGCTTCGATGAGGATTCAAAAATCGAAGTCGATTTAATCATCAATAATAAACAACAAGTCCACATTGCTCGGCTGGATAGTTTTAACGAAGAAGCAGACCTTGGTCTGATTTCAGTAGCAACATCGAAGTCGCTCCCTGTCGCAGCGATTGCCAAAGTGGATCATGCTCCTCGTAAGGGCGAGCCTGTCGTCGGTGTTGGTTGCAGTGGAGGAGATTCGCCAACACGCGAGCAACTCCAGGTCACCGATATCAATAAATACAACGGGCCTCACAACGTGGAATGCACCGGCCTGCCCGTTCAAGGTCGCTCAGGCGGAGGTCTGTTCAACAAGAATGGCGAAGTCATCGGCGTTTGCATTGCCGCTGACAAGGATCATCATCGAGGACTCTACTCTGGCTTGCTGGCTGTTCATTCGATTCTTGATGAGAAGCAACTCGCGTTTCTTTATGAAGAGCCTCAGGTTGAATCTTCTGTCATTGCTGTTACAGAAACTCCGAAGGCTCCTGCTTGGCCTCCAGCGAATGAAGTGATGCCGGAAAGTTTGAAATCATCGGTTGCCGCAACCGCACCTATTCCGAAACCGGTCAACTTAAAAACCGGGACCGCCGAAGTTGTTGTGATCATTCGCGATCCTGCACATCCTGAACGAGAAAATCGCGTCGTCATCATCCACCAGGCCAGTTCGAAGTTTCTCTCTTACCTCGACGGAGAACTTGATGGAGCCACACAAGAAAGCCAAGGAATGATCTCGTACCACGCTCCAATCCAGTCCATGAACCGATCTGTTCGCTCTGTCGCAAGTCTTCAGAGTCCAGTACCTTCCGGAAATTTGCAGCGTGTAATTGTTCCAGGAAGTCAGCTTCAGCAAACTTCGCTTTCGCAACCTGTCGTGCCCCGACGGTATGTTCGGACGCCTTGATCAGAAGCCGAGAAATAGGATTTTCATTGACTTTGCACATGTTTTATTTTATGCTCCGAGTTACCAATTCTCGATAAGGACGCACTATTCCACCTGAAGATCACATCTCATTTTGACAATTCGATATAGGAGGCTGGCATGAGCGCAAATCGGCGACTGCTACAATGTACGGAGCTAGAGTACATCCTTTTGGGGGATCTACGAGACCTCTTGGAAGAAAAACCAGCCGATGACGAGACCGCAAACTGGCTTGAGGCAGTCCTCGACGCCCTCTTGGATACACTTCCTGAAGAGTTTGCGCTCAAGTCAGATCACGGATACCTTCAGGAAGTTCTCGACCGGTTCCCGAACTGGGATTCTCAGGTCTCTCGACTGGAATGCGGGTACTCTCTACTCGTAGAGCGACTCGAAGAACTCCGCGACAGAATCTGCAACGGGAGCGACTTCCAAAGTATTGCCACAGAGGTTTCTTATGATCTCAGGGAATGGATGAATGCCTTCGTGCAACACCATCAGCAAGAACGCGAGCTAGTCAGCATGGCAGCAACGTATGACGTTGGCGGGAATGGTTAGCTTGGCGTTTTGAGTGGCAAGTGAAAGCTAGAAAGGTTTACCGCTGCTGAGCGGTAAATCTTTGACTTTTTACAAACTCAAGGTCGCGGTCGTTGAGTTGTTTAACAAGCGGTGATTCAACAGCGAACACGAAAGAAAGTTGGCGTCCTGTCGGATCGATGACAAGATAGTAAATCCAAGTCATCGAAATCAGGGCCGAGCCTTTCCCCCCTTTGATTTCTTGCTCGCCTTCGACGAACACTCTCAGTATCTGACGCCCATCTTCCGTCGAAATCTGATCTCGTTCGCCGAATTTCTTGAAGCTCATTCCCAACGATTCTTGAATGTCCGCTTCGAATTGCTCACTCGGAACGATCGCCCCCGGAGCCAATTTCAGCAACGGAGAAAAATTACATTGGCAGACGAGCGTCCCATGTTCAACAAGCCGAAAAATCGTCACCGGATTTGCCCCTTTCAACACGGCCTGGAACAAATGCCAATTTCGCTGATGTTCTAACTTCACCCCCCAATCCGGGGCATCGAATGTGAGATTCAACAAATCTTGACTGGGATCTAGTGGGACTGACTCAATCTCCCCGTCACTGAATAACTCAGCTTTGTCGGAAACGGTGCGTACCAGATTCGAGGTGACCTTGATATCAAGGCCTGGAATGATCGTGCCGATGTCGGACTTGATTATGTAAATTGCTTGCGTTTTGGCGACGTGGGAGGTTCTCATATCGAAAATCAGCGTTCCATTCACATCCACTTCTGTCGTCGCACCGTACCTTTGCCCTTTCACTTTACCAGAGAACGTGATCTTGGCAGAAATACTATTCGCAGCGGCCAGCTTGCAGGTGAGAGCAGAAGACTCAACCGCCTCGATGCCGGTGAGCATTTGCATCACCCAATCCGAGGGTTTCCACTCGTCATCGACATCCACCGGTTCCAAAGGCAAGAGTGCCGCCAGCACGAGAGGATCTCCAGGAATCTCTAAGAGGTCGAGGGAATCTCTGTCCAGTTTCACTGCGGGAGAATAATGGCGAACCCCCTCGCGATAACCGGATGAAATGATGGTTTTGGCTGCTGGAGAAAGCTTCGCATCTGTCGTAAGATCGCCGACAGTCGTCGTGACCGAAGCCATGTTAAATTTCCGAATCGCACGAAACGCGAGCGCGTCACGACCGGCAGGAGCAAGGCGACGCTCGGAGAATTGGAATGTCGCCTTTGCAACAAGTGGCTCCCGCGCCTCCTGCCCCTTCGATTTGGTGAATGATTCTTCACCTTTCGAGGCGATCTCTGCTTGGCACGTGTACACCTGAGCGTTTGTGTAAGACTCTTTGAGTTCCAGCTTTTCAGCCACAACAGGCAAGCAGATAGAGACGACGATCATTCCAGTGAAAACGAATCGACGTGAGAACGTTCGCAAAGATAACATTATCCCTCCCTGGAAATGCTTCAAATTCTCCGATGGACTTAACGAACATCACCAAGGCGATCATGCTCATGAAGTGTGCTGAAACATGGCGACACAATGATCACCATGTTTCACAACAATGAATTATTCTTCTTCACTGCTGTCTTCGGTTTCTTCTTCTACTTCTTCGCTGGTGCTGATTTCGGCATCGTTTTCTTCCCAGGTCATCAGTTTATCATCATCGACCTGAATTGAGACACGATCTTCCTCTGCCGGAGTCGTTGTTGCTCCCCACTCTTGGAGTTCCTCAGCATGTTCGCCCGCAACGACAGTGTGGTCGTCCCGAAAAGCTCTCCACCATTGGAGATGCGGCCAGTCGCGGCGAATTGTTTTCAGGCAGGTGAGCATCGCACGACCGTTAGCTCCGGCAGTAAATCCGGCACGATTTGCGACAGTGGAGTACGTGGCCACTTTGTCAGCGCGTTTCAGTTCCCAAAGGACTTCCGCAACTGCTGGTGCGCGTGTGGAGGCCATGTTTTTTCCTTCTCTTCTATCTCTAAATCAAAAGTTCATTACTTCTTCATCGCTAAATTACAGCAATAACTTCAGAATCACAAGTAGAAGAGGAAGTTCCGCAAAGTTCGGATCAATGTCTATTGATTTCGGTCGCAACTTTCCTGATTCACTGACTGGAAACTAGGGGATTAGGAAGATCAATCCGGTCACAGCAGCAGCTTCGACGATGGCGGCGTCAAGGCGGAGTGGAGGACGCTCGCAGACGTAGCAGGCATGATTTCCAGGTCGTGTTTCCCCCAACGTAAATTGAGTCTCGTGTGGGGGTTGTGCGGTCATCAAGTACGGCAACGCAGGGAGGCGACTAAAGAAGAGTCCGCCAGAAATGAGGGGTTGCCAGCAACCGTGAGAAAACCCATGCCGTTCAAGATTGATGTCTTCAAAATAGAGTGGCTGATGATTGAGCAGTGAGGATTGCCAGTAAAACGATGTTCCACACCACAAACGATGTGTGCCTGGGGCATGTGCCTGAGTCGGCAGATCGTCGAATTTCTGACCAGCATGGTCTGGTGGAAGTTCACCTTCTGGGGGAGTGATATCAATCGAGACTTGTTGGATTGTTTTCGTCCCAGTGACTTCAATCGCAGCGGCATCTTCCAGTGAACCACCTCGATCAACTGGGCCATTTGATGAAAGTGTTGTCGAATGGAAATTGAGGTGATTGACAGTTTCTATGAAACGTTGAAGAGAATAGCCAGAAGGCATACAGCCTTGCAGATACATACTCGAGAGACGCCAATTGGCTGTTCGCTCCTGAATCGAACAACAGACTGGACCGGCATCGGAGCAACATTGTTCGTTCTTCCAGAAAATCCAGGGCCTGGCCTGACAGTTCGAATCCAATTCGCAGCTTTGTTGGCAATTCACATCAGCTTCACAAGTGGAATCGCAAGCTACCAAGGCATCTAACTCAGGGATTTCGCACTGTTGAAAATCAATCTCGATGAGTTCGGTTTCTGTGGGATTGGATTCGATAGGGACGATTTCTGTCAATTCATTGTTCATCGAAATGGCACGGACGAGATCAACTCTCTCAGCAGGTGCGATTGGCAATTCTGGAGGGCTGAAGGAGAACGGTTCTTTGACGTCCGGGATATTGCCAACATCAAAAGAAGTTTGTTGCAGTCCACTGACCGGCAGGTCAAGAACCAAATTCTGAGCATTTCCGTGAGTTCCAATCAAGACGAACGCGATCAGAAAAACGCACAACCACAGAAATGGCTCAGCAAAACTGCCCGGTTTCGATTGGTTCAGAATAGAATATCGATTTTGAGTCATCGTTGAATTCGATCAAAATGGAATGATCTCACAGCGCAGCACACCACCTGGCACTGCTCTCTGGTGTATCATCGACGCATTAAAACTAGCAGTAACAGTCGGCCTCACCGAATCTGCACAGACTTCCTCGACATCCCAAACTAACAGGGTGAGCGAGCCATTTTCGCGATTCCCAATGACATCACGAACAATTCAATTCAAGATTGATTCCCTCCAAGGGCAGCTTCAAACAGCCTGCATTCTTGAAGCTGCTGCAACGAAACCTGGAAACGTTCACCGGTTGGCGTCGTTTGAAGATTTGACGTTCGAAAATTTTGAGGAAGCGGCGATTGTTACCGGGATTGAATTAGGTCCTGTCGCAGAAATCGGAGTTGGTCGAGCCATCTTGAACGCCGCGACCCAAACGCAGCAAGCTCTGCTATCGAACGCCAATC
>JAJDEL010000572.1 GCA_029259835.1 Planctomicrobium sp.
CATAGACCCAGCGGACGAACCGGCTGACCGGGTTTTCTTCCATCGGTCGAATTCGCTCACCTGCCAGCCACCAACCGACTCCGAGACCAAGTGCAGTGCAGAGTGGTGTGAGTAGTGAAATTGACAGATCGGTTTCATGCACGAGATACTCGCCCCAGACATAAAAACACAGCATGCCGCTAATGGCAGCCAAGCTGAATGATGTCGCAAATCGCTTCCAGCGTGCTGGTTTGCTCGTTCTCAGTAACGTTCGGCACAACATCGGAACCACGACGACAGCCACGATCAGACTGGAAGTCAACGCAAACGTTTTCGTTGCAGCCAGAGGAGCAAAGAGTCGGTGATCTCGCCCAGTCAAGAAGAAGACTGGCAGGAAGCTGACAATCGTGGTGCTGACGGCGGTCATCACTGCCGGAACGACTTCCGCTGCGGAGTTGCGAATGACATCAATTCGTCGTTCCTCGCCGCCGGGCGAACCTTCGGCCTCCCAGTCGGACAAACTCTCGTAAATGTTCTCCAGGATGATGATCCCCATGTCGACCATGGTTCCGATCGCAATGGCAATTCCTGCCAGTGACATGATGTTGGCATCGACACCGAAAATGTGCATGGCGATGAACGACATCAACACTGCCATCGGCAATGTGATTGCAATAATGGCGCTGGCTCGGAAGTGCAGGAGAAACAGAACCATGACGACAATGGTAATGAGGATTTCCTCAAACAGAGCGGTGGTCAGCGTCGTGATTGTTTCGCCAATCAAGGTCGTGCGGTCGTAAACACCGACCACGCGAATGCCATCCAGTTCAGATTCGAGCGATGCGATTTTCGCTTTCACACGGTCGATCACTTCACGTGGATTTTCGCCATACCGCATGACGACAACTCCGCCGACCGCTTCGCTGCCGTTGTAGTCGAGTGCTCCACGTCGAAACGATGGTCCGACCTGAACCGTTGCCAGTTCTGCGACTGTAATCGGAACGCCTTCCCGAGTGACAACGACAGTCTGTTCAATCTGTTCGATGGTCTCTTGCTCGGTTTTTCCATAACCGATAAAGCCTTTGCCGCGAACGATGAATTCCATCCCCCCTTTCTCGACGGTTTTTGCACCGACATCAATGTTCGATGCCTTGACCGCATTAATCACTTTGTCGAGGGAAATGTTGTTATAGCGAAGCTCATCAGGGTCAACGTCGATCTGGTACTGCCGAACGTAGCCGCCCACCGAGGCAACTTCCGCGACGCCATCAACAGATTGCAGTGCATACTTGACGAAGAAATCCTGCCGCGAGCGTAGCTCCGCTAAGTCCATCCCTGATGGCGGTTCGAGGACGTAATAATAGATTTGACCGAGTGCCGTCGCATCGGGAGCGAGCGTGGGTGTGACATCGTCTGGCAGCATTCCAGAAACGGTTGTCAATTGTTCCACGACGCGTGAACGCGCCCAATAGAAGTCAACATCGTCATCAAAAGTGACCTGTACGAAACTGAATCCGAACATGCTCTTGCCGCGTACGCTTTTCGAGCCAGGCACGGCTTGCAGCGCAATGGACAACGGATAAGTGATTTGATCTTCGACATCTTTTGGCGAACGTCCCATCCATTCCGTCAGGACAATCACCTGATTCTCACCGACATTCGGAATCGCATCGACCGGCACTTGATGAGCAGAATGCCAACCGTACGCGATCAGGGCGATGGAGCCAATGGCAACCAGCAATCGCTCGCGAAGACAAAAGTTGAGTATCCAATTCATCGCTGAATCCTCCCTGATTCAGATTCGCTTTCAGCGGATTTGGTCGGTGTCGCATCGAGTTCAAGAATCTCTGGCGTCAGACTGCGCATCTCGCCAATCCTTGGAAATGAGCTTTCGATTTTTCCAATCGGAGGGAGCGGAATGTCCGATTCATCGGCGTTTGTCGACTCGCCATTTTCCTGATAATCACGAATTTTCTGAATGTTCGTTTCGGGGTCTTCCAGTAAACTCTCTCGACAGCCTTCGCAGCACATGAAAATCGGCTTGCCATGGATCATCACTTTGATCGGAACTCCCATGGAGCCAAGCTTGGCGTCGGTGACCGGACAGATGACTTGTTCCAATGCGACTGTTTGAATGTCCGCAGGAAGTTGATGAATTGCTGCGATCATTTCCGCATCGAAACCGAGGATCATCTTCATCGGCGCTGTCGCACGTGTCGGGTCAATCAGCGAAGGATTGCCTGCCAACTGCATCTGCGAATCGAGCAGAAAGTTCCCACCGGTCGCAACAACTTCTCCTTCAGAGAGTCCTTTGACGACGACGATCTGATCGCCTGAAACGGCTCCGGTTTCAATGCGCCGAATCTCAAACCGACCTGGTTCCGTTTCGACGTAGACCACAGAATGATTCGCGGCCATCAGCACAGCGTTACGCGGAATCACGGTGACCAGTGGGATTTCAGCAGGTGGTAGAAGACCAGGGAACAATTGAGAATCCGCCGCGTGCGCTCCTTCAGCGATGAAGTTTCTGCTCCCTGGTCCGTCTGCTCCACCCATGGGTACTGTGATGAGTGCTTTTGCATAGTCGCCGATGCGAAGCATCCCGTCTGGATTATCGATGACAACACGAACTCCCACCGTTCTCGACTTGGAGTCAACATCTGGGTCGATGAATGCAATATGCCCGGTGAAAGTCCGCCCCGGATGTGACTTGATCGTTGCTTCCACCTCTTGTCCGCAGCAGACGCAAGAGAGGTCTTCCGGAAAAAGTTCGAGGACGAGCCAGACTTTCGTCAGGTCTGCCAATCGAAAAACAGGTTGACCTTCCTTAACGTACTCTCCTTCAACGACTTTTTTCTCGATGACAGTTCCGCTCATCGGAGCGATGATATCCATCCGGCTTTGGGCAACTTGTGTTCGGTCAATTTTTGCAATCTGAGATTCGGACATCCCCAATTCAATAAGACGTTGTCGAGAATTGACGAGCAGGCGTTGATTTGCTTTAGCAACCGAAGCAAGGCTTTTCACCGATTGGATGCGGAGTGATTTCCCCGCTTGCAAATACTCCACTTGTGCAGAATAAAGTTCCGGGGAATAGAACGACGCGAGTTTCTCGCCTTCCTTCACTTCCGCACCAGTGAAATCAACATAGAGTTGATCGAAGCGACCATCGGAATAGGCTGAGATCGTTTTCAACGTGCCTTCGTCGTACTGTAATTCACCGATGGCTTTGATCGTGCGCATCATCGGGATGCTTCGCACCGAGACGGTTTGAATGTTGGCAACGCGCCTGGAGGCTGGATCGACAACAACGGACCGTTCATCTCCGCCGCCACCTGTCGAAGCTGGAACGAGTTCCATCGCACAGACCGGACAACGTCCTGGTTCTTTTTGCGGAGGCGTACACATCATCGGACAGATGTAGTCGACATCCGCCGCCGCTGCTGCTGTGGCAGGACCATGTCCAGAGCCACCAGCGGAAATCCATCCAGATTTCTGAGCGACGCCCAGCATCACCAGCAATGCTGAACCCGCTGCAAAGAACAACAAGGGCTGCGACACAGAGCGAACCATCCACCACAATCGATTCACCGGAGCAGGAACCGGTTGCTGAGTAGCAGAAGCCTCTTCCGGTGAAGGAGTTACTTCCGATTCAGGCAGTTCAAAATGTTCTTTGATGGGTTGATCTTGCATCGACATGATTCAATCTCCGACGTGTTTTCTGCTGGCGACGCTTCCATGAGAGTTGCCAGCGAATGACACTAATTGTGCGAATAGCAACGCACGGATTTCCGTATACACGAGCTGCCTGATGGGGTAACAAACAGTCAGATTGTGTTG
>JAJDEL010000573.1 GCA_029259835.1 Planctomicrobium sp.
AGACCACTGGCTTATGAGCGGCTGCTGGGTCGTCGACGCCATTCTCGTTGGCAGCTGGGCAAAACAAGTTAAGAAACCTCGAAGTAAAAAGAAAACGCTGCTTCAGCGACTCCCCAAATCGGCACAACTCAGTATTCGTGAGGAAGCAGAATTCTGCTTCGTTGATTTAGAGTTCGACGAGTTTATTGCGAGATTGTGGGATGTGGACTCGTATGAGTCCATCGTGCATGGCAAGGCGTCGAAGTATGTGGAGCAGCGGCGCAGCAAACTAGCAGAAAAGTTCCCTAGCCTCGCTGCGGAACAGATTGAAGCCTATTTGTCGTTTCAGCAGATTGACCGGAGACTCCAGCACACCTGCATTGCGCGACGAGTCTTGCGCGAGGACTCGTCCGAAGTGGGTCGCGGCATGAGTCTGCTGTACCGCGTCCGGGATGCGACGCTGGGGTCGCATCGAAGTTTTGATGATGTCGGTTCTCTCTGTTCAACTCACCATTGGGACATCGCCAGGAAAGTTTCCGTCGAATTCCTTTCCAGAATGGTCGACGCCGAATTCAAAAATTATGATTACATCGACCTCCGTCAATTGGCCTTTGCGTCAATCATTGCGGGCGATTCTGAGTTGCTGCCACGGTTGTGGAGTGAAATGACAAAGGGTAAGAAACCACCCTGGTTGACTGCCTGGTATGTCGTTTTGAAAGCGATTGCCGATCGTGATCCGTTAGCGGTGGCTGAAGGGTTGCAGGATTTCCTGGCACGTTTTCGTCGCCTTAATCAAGATCACGATGCCGTCGTCAATTTTGATGCTCATGGTCTTTATCGTCTCGCGGAATCGCTTGATCCGAAGTTGGTCGCCCAATTTGATACACAGCAAGGCTTTCCTTGGGACGCGGAGTTTCATGCTTGGTGCGACGCCAACCCTGACCCCCTCTCGGGTATCGACCTCAGTGGAATTTCAAACGAACTGCATCAGGTCGTCGTCGAACGCAACGCTCCCGATTGGATGCAGTAACAATGGAACTAGTGTGATTCCGACAAATTAAAACAATACCGGAACTGAAAACAAAAATCAGGAAAGGAAAGTGGACCGTATGGGTGTTCGTAACTGGGACCACCATACCCCACTTGCCTTAGATAGTATCCCCCGGGAAAAATGCAAATGATCAACACCGACGGGCCGGCTAATACTCCGATTATTGATTCTTCCCACTACTCAAACAATTGTGATTACTCAAATGTTGGAATTGTCTTCACTTAGTGCTAGTTGTCGCTTCAGAATCTTGCCACGTACACTGAATGGATTTCACTCTCTTTCACGGCAAAAGTCAGCTGTCACACAGTGGGAAAGTTAGAGTGCGTCGTTCTATCATCAAAGACGACTTTGACAGTTTGCTCTCCCCGCACAACAACAGGCAGTCACGGGTCGAACTTCAATGAGAAGTTACGTACAATCAGGGTTGTGACACCACAGAATTCGCAAGACACTTTGGCGAGTACGAACAATTCCTCCACGCGGTCAGACCAATGGCAAGTGAGACAACCACAGAAATCGGCAGCTACTTTATTTCCAACTACCCACCATTCTCGCAGTGGAAGAAGGAACTGACGCCGAAGTTCCATGAGGTATTGCAGGCGGAGCCGGACCGTAGCATTCCGATGGGGATGTATTTGCATATCCCGTTCTGTCGGAAACGCTGCAAGTTCTGCTACTTTCGTGTGTACACTCAGCAGAACGCTGACACGATTAAGAATTACGTTGATTCGCTCGACAAGGAAGTTCAGTTGTTGCGGGATCAACCTGCGATTCGTGATCGTGTGTTGAAGTTCGTTTACTTCGGAGGTGGGACGCCTTCCTATCTCAGTTCGAAGCAATTGCTGATGTTACGGGAGCGGCTCAGCAAGTCGGTCTCTTGGGAGAGTGCGGAAGAAGTCACATTCGAGTGCGAACCAGGAACACTCAGTCTGGAAAAAGTTCAAACTCTCAAGGAAATCGGGGTGACGCGGGTTTCGCTCGGTGTCGAAAACTTCAACGATGCACTTCTTGAAGAAAACGGTCGGGCGCATCTCTCACCTGAGATACTTCGTGCTTATGGGTGGATCCAGCAAGTTGGATTTCCGCAGGTCAACATCGATCTGATTGCTGGCATGGTTGGTGAAACGGATGAGAACTGGCAACTCTGTATCGATAAGGCTCTCGAAATGGAGCCGGACAACCTGACGGTTTATCAGATGGAGTTGCCGTGGAATACTGTGTACTCGAAAGAAATCCTCGAAGAGGGAATTGAATCACCAGTTGCTGACTGGCCAACGAAACGTCGTTGGGCAAGCGAAGCGATGGACCGTTTTCTTTCGGCAGGTTATCAGCTTTCGAGCGGAAATGAATTGGTCAAAAGTCTCGATACGGATCGGTTTGTCTACCGCGACAATTTATTCCGGGGCCACGATGTTGTTGCGGTCGGCGTTTCCAGCTTTGGGCATTTGCAAGGAGTTCATTATCAAAACAAAGATCAACTTGAAGACTACATGACAACGGTTCAGGCGGGCCAGTTGCCAGTCAACCGTGCCTTGGTTCCAACGCCGCACCAAACGTTGATCCGTGAGTGGGTTCTGCAATTGAAGGAAGGTAAAGTGGATGTGCAGCCGTTTCGTGACAAGTTTGGAGTCGACCCATTGGTGGAATTCGCGGAACCGTTGGCGAACCAGGAGAATGCCGGGTATTTGGAAGTCGAAGGAGATGTCGTTCAACTGACTCGAAAAGGACTGTTACAGGCTGATAGTTTGCTACCGGAATACTTCGAAGAACAACACCGCGAAGTTCGATATACGTAATGGTTCAGTCACTTTCTTGAAGTGTGCGACTCATCGAGCTTGTTGATCTATGGAAACTCTCATACTTGAAACTCACTCCCTGGCAGAAACGCAATTATTCGGTGCGCGGCTGTCGGCTGCCCTTTGCTCAGGAGATGTTGTTGCTCTGATTGGAAATTTGGGGGCAGGGAAAACCCATCTGGCACAAGCTATCGCTGGTGGGCTGGGTGTCGATCCAGAAATTGTGACTAGCCCGACCTTTGTGCTGATTCAAGAGTACGAAGGTTCAGTTCCAGTTTTCCACATGGACGCATACCGTCTGAACGATACGGACGAATTTCTGGAACTTGGTGCCGACGAACTTTTGGGTGCCGACAATATCTGTCTAATTGAATGGGCAGACCGCGTTGCAGATGTGCTTCCTCGAAAACAGATTTGTATTGAAATCGAATCGACCAGCGAGACTTCGCGAAGGATTCTTGTCAGCGTTCCACAACCGCGCATCCGAGAGTTTCAACAGAAGCTTTCAGGTTCGGGGGAATCCAAGACGGTTGACGGTTGAACTCCTCAACCGTAATGGCGAAACTGAGGGGATGGCATGATGCACTCGTAGACATCGTATTGTTGACGCTCAGCATGGAACGAGAAGTGGTCAGCAAGGTGTCTGCTGGTTTTCAAAATGCTGGAAACAAACAAGGCTCGATCAGAGCACTCCTTAGAAGTTTTGCCCTATGACCACAACTCTTGAAAAAACACTCTTCGATGAATTGGAACAAATTGTTCTGATCGACCCGCATACCCATATCAATCCGCATGCGGCTGCGTCGACCACGCTCGCGGACATCATGGGGTATCACTACTACACAGAACTGGCTCACTCTGCAGGTCTTGAGAAATCTAAAATTGAAGAAGAAGGACTCGATCCGAAAACGAAGGTCGGTCGACTCGTTGAGAAGTTGTGCGATCTGGATAACACAATTCAGGTCAACTGGTTGATTGAAATGTGTCGCGAGTTCTTCGGCTTTTCCGATGATCGGATCACAAACGACAATTGGGAAGCCCTGTATGACAGTGCCTCTCAAAAGATGTCTGAAGAGAACTGGTCGCAACAGGTGCTCGACCAAAGCAAGCTCGAAAAAGTTTTTCTGACAAATGACTTCGATGACAAGCTCGAAGGTTTTGATACGAACGTTTACGTTCCTTGCTTGCGAACCGACGACCTTGTCTTTCACTTCTTGAAAAAGTCTGTGAGGAATCGCCTCAACGCGGCTTCGGGAATCGACGTCGGCGACGCGACGACATTTCGCGAAGCCATCGGAAAGCTGTTCGCACATTTTGTTGCGAATGGCGTAAAAGCCTGTGCGATTTCAATTCCACCGAACTTTTCTCCGGCTAAGGTTGATGCCGGTGCTGCTGCGGCTGTGATCAAGCGAACTGTGAAAGGTCAACGTCTCACGACCGTCGAACAGGAGATGCTCTCCTCGTTTGTGTTCTGGACGATC
>JAJDEL010000574.1 GCA_029259835.1 Planctomicrobium sp.
GCACGGTCCCGTTTCCGAGGCGTGCATTACGGTGGCATGGCGATCACAGCAGATGAAATCAACCGTTTTAAAGAGCTTTACCCCAACGCCCTTCACCTCTCAGGCTATGGGAATTCACTCTGCGGTGTTGCGATGGAGATTGAAGATGGTCCGCGAACCAGCATCGATTATTACACACGCGGTGCGAATTTGATTTACGACGTCGTCCACCTGAATGAAGAAGATTCTTCATGGTTGTCAGTTCAACCGGGTGATCGAGGAAGAGTCATGTTCCACCGTTGTGACGACAGTACATTTTTGCCCAATGTTCTCGAACGTGACGAAGCGACACTCATTCTGCCCACGCCCAAAGGATATCAAAGCGGCTGGACGATGTGCGGACTTCGCGACCCTGGCCCACCATCTGACCAAACCGGCAAGCTCAAACTCGGACTTTACTAAAAGATTTTCGCCGAGGTGTACCGCTCTTCACAATTCAATTTGTTTCTCAACGGTATTCTTCACCAACAGTAGAATTCGACATCGAATAATCAATTTCTCATCGGAACAAGGAAGTCTCCCATGACACGCAAACTCACAATTGCCTACACGCCAGATAGCGACGATGCATTCTACTACTACGCTCTGGAAAATGGACTCGTCACGCTGCCAGGGGTTGAATTCGAATTTGTCAGCGATCATATCATCAACTTGAATCGACGTTCGTTGCAGCAGGAGTTTGATGTCGCCGCAATTTCCTCAGTGGCTTATCCTGGACTCGCAGACAAATACCGGATCCTGAGTGTCGGAACCAGTGTGGGACGTGGATACGGTCCGGTTCTAGTAAGTCAAAAGTATCACACATTGGAAGAACTTAAAGGTAAGCGAATTGCCGTCGCCGGGATCCCAACGACCGGTGGATTCCTGGCGATGTACGCCTTGCAGGATTGTGAAGTTATTGAGCATCAGTTCGATCAAATTGCAGATGCCATCGTCGATGGTCAGTTCGACGCAGGCGTCATGATTCACGAAGAGTTGCTCTACTTCCCCCAAAAAGGATTGCACAAAGTCGATGATCTCGGAGCGGTTTGGCAGCAGCGAACCAATCTTCCATTACCGGTAGGACTGAACGTCGTCAACCGTGATCTTGGTGAGGCACTGATGAATGACGCCGCGGATTGCATTCGCGAAAGCCTTTGCTATGCCCTAACGCACCGTGCCGAAGCGCTCGCGTGGGCGACACGTTTTGGTCGCGGTGAAGACGGCGATTGTGGAGAGCAACATATTGAAATGTTTGCCAACGTTGACTCGGTGATGCTTCCCGATGATGTCAGAACGGGATTGCGCGTACTCTTTCCGATGCTGATGGGCTTTGGAATCGCTGAAACGGTTCCACTGATTGATATCGTCGAAGGCTCGGAAGAAACACTCCAGCGATCATTGAGTTTAATTTCTCCCTCACGAGCCGCTGCTTAATTTCAGACAGATGTGTGCGAGAGTTGTCAGAAAACGGAAAGAGAAGGGATTTGATGAAGACGACATCACCGATTGCTACTTGTGATCAAACAAAAGTTGAAGACGTTTTGGAGCAGAAGCGGCGTTATCTGATTCCATCGGTTTATCACTTCTACAAAGAGCCTCCACTCATTGTTCAAGGACAAGGATGTGAATTGATCGATGCCGATGGCAAGCGATACCTCGATTGCTATTCCGGCGTTGGAGCGATGAGTTTGGGGCATTCGCACACGGAAATTCTTGAGGCTGCTCATGCACAGATAGACATTCTGCAACACACAACGACCATCTATCTGACAGAGCCGATGTTTGACTTGGCAGAACGTTTTGCGGAACTAGCACCGGGAGAGTTGAACCGCTCGTTCTTTTGCGCATCCGGAACTGAAGCGAACGAAGCGGCGATGCTCATGGCGAGCCAGTTCACTGGGCGAGAGCGGTTTCTATCGCTCGCAGGCGGACTACACGGACGCACGAAATCAGCCATGAGCGTGACACAGATCCCGATGTGGCGGACGGACCCGTTTCTGCTGGACTCTTGCGATGTTGCACCGGGATACAACGCGGACGATTCGTTATCGGTCATTGAACAGAAACTAAAAACAAACAATTTCGCCGCCATCATCGCTGAACCGATTCAAGGAAACGGCGGGATCATCACGCCCCCAACGGGGTACTGGCAAACGTTGAGAGAACTCTGTGACAACACTGGCACTTTGTTGATTGCAGATGAAATTCAATGCGGCATAAACCGGACCGGAACATTCTTCGCCGTGAACCACGAACAGGTGACGCCCGATTTCATCACGACTGCAAAAGCGCTCGGCAACGGATTCCCCATCGCTGCATGCCTGACGACTGACACCGTCGCTGCCGTTTGCACGCGTCCTGCTGCATCAACATACGGAGCCAATCCGATTGCGTGCCGCGTTGCGTTGGCTGTTCTGGATTGTCATGAACAAAACAATTTGGCTGCGCAGGCGGAACAGAAAGGGCAGCGGTTGATGGCGAACTTGAACAAGCTCGCAACTCAAGCCAAAGAAATCACAGAGGTTCGCGGCAGAGGGTTGATGGTCGGTGTTGAACTCGGCGATGCGGACAACCCTGATGCCGCTGTCATGACGGATCAGGTCCTGGAAGCTATGAAAGATCAAGGTTTCCTATTGGGGAAAACAGGCATCGGTCGCAACGTTCTGACGTTCATGCCACCACTGATCATGTCTGATGAACAACTCGACGAGGCTTGTGAACAACTCGCCGGTATTCTTAACAAAATTGAATATTAACGTAATCACGTTTTACGAATTGCTGGGGACGCGTCCCAGCCTACTTACTGAAAATAAATCGCCATCACAATTTCAAGGAGGAAGAGTTGATGAACTACTTAAGAATGATTCGCTCGTCTGGTGCACTACTCGCAATGATCTTCATTCTCAGCCCAAACAATGCTGATGCAAAACCTCCAGTCGGGAAACGTTGGGCGCAAAGCCAACAGACTTCCATCGACAGAATTGATCACAGCGCCTTCAATTCGTTGCTAGCCAAGTATGTCGATAAAGATGGCTACGTGAACTACGCCGGCTGGCAGCGATCCAAGCAGGATCGCCAAGCTTTGCGTTCGTATCTCGTCTCTTTGGGAAAAGCAAATCCAAAGTTACGCAGCACGGAAGCAGCACGGCTCGCATTCTGGATCAACGCCTACAACGCGGTGACGATTGAAGGCATGTTGCAGGAATATCCTACCGACAGCATTCGCAATCACACTGCGAAATTGTATGGGTACAACATCTGGAAACAACTCCCGTTGATTGTCGGGGACAGTCAGTATTCACTCGAACACATC
>JAJDEL010000575.1 GCA_029259835.1 Planctomicrobium sp.
CTTCGGCGGCGCTTGCCAAGGCAGCAAAAGAAAGAAGACAACCGAGCGAGAACACAAACGTTTTAATCATGGGATGAATCGCGAAGTAGGATGGAACGAAAAACTCAGACGATCAAGGTGAACAGAGTCAGAATCAGTATACATTGATTGATGACCCTCGCGAGAGTGAAATCACTGCATGCTTCAATTGTGTGAAGAATTTCAATGCCAACCGTCAAGAAGAATGACTTCAACTGCCTTGAACTACTCCTCTTTGAGTTCGCCAAGTTGTTCTTCGGTAACTTGGAGTGAACCTTCCTTGAGTTGAGTGATTGAACCAAGCCGCTTTCCATCGGTATCACGTATGGCGATTTTAATACCTGCTGGGACAATCAGTTCTGAGAATAGTTTGTCATCGACTATGGGTGAGAGGGAAACGTTTTTAACAGTAAAATCCTGTTGCCATTGATGGGTTAGTCGTCCTTCGGACATTCCTCTTGCGAAAGCCCATTGAAAAGTCGCCGACCGAACTGTCATCGGCACCCAGACTCCAGAGGCCACTTCTTTCAGTGACGTGACAACATCAATGCTGTTCGGCAAGCTATATTCTTTTCGACTCCTATGCCATTCAGACCGAATCGGTAAATAGTTTTTGTTCGGTGAGATCCAAAGGAATTGATGTAGACCGCTCTTACTTGGTACGAGATCCCGGCGAAGTTTATGGCACAGTTCGCCATCGATGTTTTCGTCTCCTTTATCACGAATCGTCATGCGATCTGACTTTTTATAGTCGTACCATCCTGACTCCAGTACTGTCGATAAGGGGCGGTAGTCCCTCAAACTTCGGATGAGCATCATGTGGGGGCGAACTGTCTCCAGGTTTGGCTCTTCAGCAAAAGAGACTATTGCAGACGAGATGACGACAGCTTTCGGGTCTACCCAATCGCTCGCTCTTACACTTCGGACAATTTTTCCATCATAGAGCTGCGTCTTCTGAAATCGATGGTCAATTCCATCATCCATCGAATTGAATTTATCTTCAAAATAATAATGACGTCCCAGGCTGCTGATGGTTCGAGATTCAGTTTTACTTTGGAGCATCGAGATCATTCCGTCTTCGGTTGACGCATTCTCTCTCTTCGTTTTGAGGTATTCTTCAAGTAGTGAGAGGTCGATGTTCTGATATTTCTTCTCAGATTGACGAACCGCTGTAATGATTTTGTCAAGACTCGTACTGGGAGTTTTCCTGGTTGGCGTCGGGTGATGGGGACTGTTGATCAAATGCTGATCTTCACTGATTTCGTATGACGGGATGTCTTCCGGCACATCAGGAGCCAGTTCCTCACTGCTGTACGTCGGGGAGGCATTCGCAGATTTTACGAGCAGTGAAAATTTTGCGTCGACCTCCTTCTTTCCTTCAATGAGTGCCTGGTGATCATATCGCTCGACTGAGACTTTTTGAGGAATGAACAGACCTTCATCCAATTCTCGTAATGCGTCAATTTTAGATTCTGTCCAGACGTGATCGACGCCATTGATCGTTGTTAAAGTTTGCGATTTGACGCAGAGATAGTTGTGTTCCTTTGCGAGCCATAAGATTTGAACGGCTGGAGGATCTTTTTCGCGATAGCGTTGGAGAATCTTTATTTTCTCACACTTCAACCCTTCAAAAGCGACTTCACCAAGAAACTCCGATTCCGCAAAGTTGATTCCAAAAAAATACGAATTAGTTCTCACAGGTAGCTGCCGGGTTTTACGGAATGCCTGCATCGCCTGAGTGCCTTTCAAATACACCGACAGAGGGAACTTGACGCTTGGATGATAGATCGACCATGTGTGTGGCGGAAAAACGAATGCGGGTTCGTAGCGAAAATGCAGCACGTTGACCGAATTGTCGTATTCAATAGCTGTTGTTGTTTTCCCATCGTGAAAAACAACACTGCGGTCAGTCTTTTTAGTTCCATCTAAGATGTGGTCAACGCGGTTCCGCTCGGCGAAGAATAATTCCGGCTGCCGCACTGTTCGAATCGTTTCGACGGATTTCGGAATCGTCCATTTCTTATCCAGGAGTTCCGTACTCCGTTGCAGCGTCACTTCCATTCGATCGTAGCGACGTTCTTGTTCTTCAACTCGCTGAATCAGTTTCTCCATCACTGGATCAGGATGAGCTTGCTGCTCAGTAGGCGCCGCATCTGTTTCCGCAGCAGCCGCAACTAGTGAATGCCCAATGATCGCCATCAGAAGAAGAAAACGAATCATCAAAGTATGGCCTGTGTGTGAGAGTGAAAGAAGCAGCTTACAAATATCAAACTCAGGAGGTCAAACAAATAGAGGTTCTTCGGAGAATTTCATTGGAAAGGAATGAAAACTCACCACGGAGACACAGAGGTACGGAGACGAATGACTCTGCTGATTTCGTGTGACTGCAAGTGAAAGAGAACGCGGATTGACACGGATGAGGCAGATGATCGCGGATCAAATATTTCACCGCCGGCGCTTGAAGTAGAATTGGTCATAGTTCATTTTCCTTCATCAGGAGCAATGGTATCAGACGTAAAGGAATGAGCATTCCAAAATGAGCCACTAAAATGTCCGAAGAGGCCAAACAAAAAAGAGGGACGGCTTCAAATTGAAACCGTCCCTCCTGTATCACTCGAGGATCTGTGATCCCGAGGTTGATCGGAGACAATGAATTGTCTCTTCTCAGTGAAGGTCAAATTGTGATCGGAGCCTTTCCCGATCTCTGACCTTCTGGTGGCTGCCAGCGACAGCCCGCCGACTGCCTAGGCAGTACCACCTCGTTGGCTACTAAAGTCTGAAATCACGGAATACCTCCTTTCGTTAAACATCCCGCTTCACCCGGCTCACCAGATCCGGTTCATGGCGGGGGAACACCCTTCGGGCTGCGTAGCGCCCGAAACGCTGTGACAGTATTGTCACGCATTCTCAATTTTGGACAAGGTCAATTTTGAAAGGTTCGCCTCTGGTTAGTGGCGATCGTCAAGTTTCTGGAAACAATACACACAGCCCTACTTTCAAAGATCAGTGAGAAAATTCACTGTTCACAGGTTCACGCTCGCGTATCATTAAGCGGGAGAGGACGAGCTACGCCCTGTCTTGAGCGGGGGCGGAACGCGCAATCCGATTCGAATAATGCTCTAATACGACACCATGGTTGTGCCTTTTGTACGACACGATTTGAAAGAGAATGATGCCTACAATTTTTGATAAGGGATTGGTTTCCCTGCTGATTTTGATTTTTGCATACGGACCAGTTTTTGCCGAGGATGCTTCAAAAACTGACTCACAAAAAAAACAACAGGTCGTCAGTACGTTTTCGATTGTCGCTTACGATCCCGATACGAAAGAGTGGGGGATTGGTGTGGCGTCGAAGTTTCTGGCAGTCGGTCATGTTGTTCCTTGGGCGAAGTCCGGGCATGGAGCAATTGCGACACAGAGCTTTGCGAACACGACTTATGGACCAGAAGGACTGAAGCTCCTTCTTGAAGGAAAATCGGCAGCGGACGTCGTTCAAGTTCTTACTGATGCAGACCCCAAACGCGCGAACCGTCAGGTTGGCGTTGTCGATAAGTTTGGCAACGCGGCGACGTTTACCGGTGAGAAGTGCCTTCCCTGGGCTGGAGGTAAAACGGGAGAACACTACGCTTGTCAAGGAAACATTCTGGCAGGTCCGGAAGTGATCGAGGAGATGTCAAAAACGTTTGAGGCATCGAAAGGTTTACTTGCATGGCGAATCATGCAGGCACTCGAAGCCGCAGACAAAGCAGGCGGCGACATTCGCGGTCGGCAGTCGGCAGCAATTTTGATTGTCAAAGAAGGCGCCGGCTACGCTGGCCTCAACGACCGCATGATCGATTTCCGCGTCGATGATCACGAAACTCCGATTCAAGAGCTTGGACGTATTCTTTCATTGAAAGTGAAGCGACCGGAAAAAGAAACTGAGGATCAATAATGGCTCTGCCATACAAGAGACTTGTTGCAATTGTGATCACTCTTTGTGCTTCGGTTTCGATGCCGTTCTCATCACTACATGCACAGGAAGCCAAAGATGATGCGGTTGATGCGTCGATTGCTCGGGCACTGGAATTTCTTGCAACGCAGCAAACGGACGAAGGTTCCTGGCGGACGGAGTCGTGGGGCGAGTCGACGGCGATTACTTCGCTCGCAGTCATGGCGTATCTTGCGGCAGGGCATGTTCCTGGTGAAGGACCGTATGGGGATCGAATTACTCGTGGAGTGTTGTGGGTTGTTGGTCAACAACAGCCGGATGGAATGCTCATCTCGAAACGCTCCAGTCACGGACCGATGTACAACCACGGCATCTGCACACTGATGCTTGCTGAAGTCGCTGGGATGATGGATGGAGCAGACGCAACAATTGTTCGACGCGCACTCGAAAATGCGATTCGACTTATTTTGCAGTCACAAGCACTGACAAAAAATGGTCGCCATCAAGGTGGCTGGCGGTATCAGACGAACAGTCGTGATAGCGACTTGAGCGTGACCGGCTGGCAAGTGATGGCACTTCGGGGGGCGAAAGATATTGGCTGCGATGTTCCGGTCGAAGCGATTGATTCCGCAGTTGAATACGTCAAAAAATGCTCTTCGCGAACAAACGAAGGCTTTGCGTATCAACCAGGAAATGGTCCGACTTCTACACTGACTGGCGTCGGAATTACATGCCTGGAAGTTTGTGGGGATCACCATTCGGCTGAAGCACTTGGTGCTGCGAAATGGCTCGTTGAGCATCCGCTTCATGAACGCTCAAGCTACTTCTATTATGGAGTCTATTATACGGGAGTCGGCATGTTCAAAATTGGAGGTGATGCCGCGGACCGGCATCATCGCCGCCTTGTCGATTTATTGCTTCCACTGCAAGGTGACGATGGAGGCTGGACCCCATCGCACGGCAGCGAGCGACAGGCAGGCCGCATCTATGCCACCGCTGCCACGGTCCTCGCCTTGACCGTTGAATATCGCTACCTGCCGATTTACCAGCGGTGAGCAGGTTGGTGGGTATTTCTTTTTCGCTTCGGTTCTTTCTCTCTACAGAACTGAGTGAAGAAAGTTGCGGACTTGTTGCTTCGTTCCATCGTCGATTGCACCGCGAAATTGGAAGCGGAGCTGTCCTTTTGAATCGAGTTGTCCGCTTATCGTTACAGTCTGGTGAATCGAAACATCCTTTTGGAAGAACGTTTCAATTTCCCGTTTGACGTGCGGGGAGATTCCCCGATGTTCAACCAATCCAGA
The DNA here is from genome assembly GCA_029259835.1 of Planctomicrobium sp. GTDB lineage: Bacteria > Planctomycetota > Planctomycetia > Planctomycetales > Planctomycetaceae > Thalassoglobus. The sequence continues at coordinate 5,251 of JAJDEL010000575.1, forward strand.
GTTGTCGACGACCAGACGAATGATTGTCCTGGAGGAAATCGACCGATAAACCACAATCGCAATGAATGCGATGAGACCCCAAACAGCGAAACTCAAAATTGACTGAAAGTCTGTCATCGTTGTAGAGTCGTCTGAAGCAGTCAACAACTATCGAACGTTTGTCACATCCAGATTATGCCAACGAATCTCAGCGAAGTCGAGCAATGGCGAGGAACCGGGGCAATTCTTTCTCCATACCTCTGCGATTCCGTCGTGAAAAAATTAAACACTAGCGATTTTCATCCGCAGAAAAAATTCTACTGCGAATAAACGGCGTGGAGTTTGGCGAGAATTGCTTGCTCTAAGAGAGGGTCTCGACCAGCGGGAATCCATTGGGACGGGGTTGATTGCCCAACGACTGGATTGAGGTCGCGGTTGAGCGGTTGGCTCTCCTGAAATGTCGCCGCTCCAGGTGAATTCGCGGCAAGACCAGGAAGGTCTTCGATCTCTTTGTAGGCAGCAACAGTCACGATGTACTCACCACCTTGCTCTTGTTGCTGCATGCTAATCTGCACAGTTCTGCGTACTGACTGCAGTGTTCCTTCAAGGCGACTTGAAAATCCAACGGCGTCTTTGTGCCAGGGTTCGAGAAGGCTGGCTCCGACTTTGGGGGCTGTTTGGATCACTTTTCCTAATCGGTTTTCGCGTTCGATTTCAAAATTGAAATCGTGAATCACATCGACAGCTCGCTCCCAGACAAGTTCTTCGTTGTTGGTTGCCACGATAAGTGGATTCCCGATGGGATGTTGTTGTCCACCAAATGGTGCAGCAGCAAAACGTCCTCCTGGAGAGATCGCGCAGCCGTGGCTCAGAAGGAGAGCGAGAACGAAAATAAGGCAGGTTGATTTCACGTAGGATGAATTCAAGTGAGAATTTGGGCTTTCGAGAGATAAAATTGGGCGGCAGTTACTTCTCGAATCAGAAGTAGACCGCGAAGTGTCTCGAATAACTCAATTTGCGGCAAGATCTTTCTGAGGCGGGAGTTCTGTCGCTTCTTTCACAGAGCTAAAGTCGCTGTAAGTGCTTTCGAGACTATGAGTTCACACAACCTGAAGCGGTCACAAATTGGCGAAGCTGTATCGCAGTCTGTATGATTGAGATCAGTGTGAAACCTTACGTTTTGCAGAATCGTCCACCAGCACTCAGGAATGACCACCAATGCAAAAGCAACACTCCCGATATTTTCAAGGATTCGCGGCTTCGTTACTTGTGGTCTTGTGCTGTTCGAGTGCGGTTTTTGCCGTGGGACCGGACGCCAAGCAACTCAAATCGTCTCGCGCTCAGGGAATCGAATATCTATCGATCTCTCAGTCAGATGATGGAAGCTGGACGTCGTCGCACGCTCCAGGCGTGACGGCATTGGTCGCCCAGTCGTTATTGCAAAGTGGAGTCTCCCCGGATGACGAAGTTGTTCGCGCGGCTTTCAAACATTTGAAAAGTCATCTCAAACCGGATGGAGGGATCTACGACAAGAACTCTTTGCACCGAAATTATGAAACGTCGATTTCGCTGATGGCGTTTCAATCTGCGAATTCAGATGGTCGGTATGACGTCTTAATTAAAAATGCGGTTAAGTTCCTCAAGAAATTGCAATGGGATGAAGAAGAAACCGGCAGCAAAGCGGACCCTGCCTTTGGAGGTTCGGGGTATGGCAAGCATCAGCGACCTGACTTGTCTAATACGACCTTCTTTCTGGAAGCATTGAAGTCGGCAGGTGTTCCAGCGAATGACCCTGCCGTGCAGAACGCATTGACGTTTATTTCTCGCTGTCAGAACCTGGAGAGCGAACACAACACGACGCCGTTTGCTTCGAAAGTGAACGATGGCGGGTTGTATTACACTCCAGCGGCAGGTGGAACGTCTCAAGCGGGAGTGACTGCGAACGGCGGTTTGCGATCGTATGCGAGCATGACATATGCCGGTCTCAAGAGCATGATCTACGCAGGTCTCGATAAAGACGACCAGCGCGTCTCTGCCGCACGGAACTGGATCACACAGTTTTACACGATTGATGAAAACCCCGGCATGGGGCAGCAAGGGCTGTTCTACTATTACCACACTTTCGCCAAGACGCTCGATGTTTTGGATGTTGCTGTGTTTGAAGAAGCGAATGGAAAAAAACACGACTGGCGGAAGGAACTCGCCGAACATCTCTTTAGCGTTCAGAAGAAAAACGGAAGCTGGATCAATCCTACCGACCGTTGGTATGAAGGTGACCCAAATTTAGTGACAGCTTACGCTCTGCTGGCATTGCAGTATTGCGAAGTCCCGGCGGAATAGTGCAGTGCAATCGCACTAGAAAAACGTTTAACCGCACACTTCAAGAGTGCGGTAAACAATCACGAAAAAAGCGGCACCAGTGAGAACTGGTACCGCTTTTCGGAAACGATTCAGATTGTGTTGCGTTGATTATTTTTGTGCAAACAGTTTCGGGCCAGTTTGTGCGGTCTTTGGCGTGGCACTGCGAGTTGTGGCTTTCCAGGTTGCAACCTGAATGATGGAAGGCGTCGTTGTCGGCTGAGTCGCAACTGGTCCACGTGATGGTTCAATCACTTGCTGTGGAGCAGGTGTTGGTTCCGGGTTGCGACGGTAGACGGGAGTTTTGATTGGAATCTCTTGTCCATCGCCGAATGAGTTAGGCTTAATAATGCCTTTTGGACCGGTAGCAGATTTTGTTGGCGAAACGCCCTGCCCTGTTGCTGCTGGTGTTGGAGTCAAAGCTGTGGTGCTTCCACCGATGTTGCTATCGTAAACCATGCGGGTTTGCGTTCCGACAGCAACGCGTTTTGTCACTGTATAGGGTTCGTAGGCGGTGACTGTTGAATCTTCCCAGACAGTTTTCTGTACGGGGAATTTTTGAACAGTGGTTACAGGGACTTGTCGTGAAACGTTGTAGCTGACTTGTCGTGTTGTTGGGATTTGGACATTCCGTTGAACAGGCACATTGTAAGCGACAACGTTCGGGACGTATTCACGACGTGCTACTGAGTTGGGAGTGATTGAGTTGCGAAACGCGTAACCGAGGCGGTTGATTTCTCCAACAAGTCCAGGACGACCGTCGTAGTTGCACGGAGACATTTTTGGGACCGGCTGATAGGCGGTTCGCCAGTAGCTGTTGTTCCGTGTGACCTGTCGACATTCATTAATGGTCTGTGTCGTGTAACTAGGAACATTGACCGTTTTGACTTCGTTGACTGTCTGGTAGGAAACAACTTCCCGTTCTTCCATAACAGTAATGAGCTTCGCAACTTTCGTTGGCTTTTGGACGGTCTTGTACTGTACGACTTCAACGTCTTTGTAGACGGTTGAAGTGACAGGCTTCATACAAGGACAATTGTTAATCGAAGCTGTCTGGTATGAAGGGGCAATCGACACGACCGGAGCCGGACCACATGGGTTGTAGCCGCCACCACCGAATGGGTAGCGTCCAAAAAACTGTGCGTTTGCGGTCGAGGAAAGAGCACACGCTGTTGCCAGCAAAGTGATTCCCGCAATGGCACGGTTACTGATTCTGAACATTTGAATGTTCCTGATTTCGAGGATAGAGGGAGGTATTTCCGAATGGAGATGAGATTTGAGGCCGAGCGAGGTTTCGCATCTGCCCCGCGTTGTGGGGGAGCAGCTTTTTATGAGAACACGAAAAATCGGTCAAGACGAGCGGGCATTTCTGCCGAAAGGAACTTTTTGATTGCAATTGTTACATTGAAAGGCATCGGCAGCAGCATTTCCTCAAGTTTTCGACTCAGAGCTAAACGGGCCGCAAAACTCATTAAATTTGCAGGCTGTGGCAGTCCGCATGTCCTGTTACTAATCAATAAATCTTAGGCGTGGGAGAGACGTAACTCTCATCCATGGAATAGATTGTTGCTTTCCTGATCGCCTGTTACGATGAAAATGTGTGACGAAGAGGTTTGACATCAGGCGAGGCAAACAACGCTGAACACTGGACACCAAAGAAACGAAGTTGCAGAAAGGCACGGTATGTATTGCACCGCCTTCGAGTGGTTTGGCGCGCATTTAGTCGACGATGAATCTGTCACCGGAACTCGATTTGTCGTTTGGGCTCCGAATGCACAGGAAGTCTGTGTTGTTTGCGACCGTAACGGTTGGACCCACGGCGGCTTTTACCTGAATTCGAGTGATGAGGGAGTCTGGTCAGGCATTATCCCAGGGATGCAGGCAGGTGAAGCCTATAAATACAGCCTTCGTCTCCCGAATGGAGAGATTGTTGAGAAAACCGATCCTTACGGTTTTTACTCAGAAATTCCACCAAAAACGGCATCGATCATTTGCGATCTCGATGCGTATCAATGGTCTGACGAAAGCTGGGTCTCTCAGCGCCAGGAGATCAATTGGTTTGAGAAGCCGGTCAATGTCTACGAAGTTCATTTAGGGTCATGGCGCCGTCCAAAAGATGGTCGCAAGTATCTCAGCTATCAGGAATTCTCAGATCAACTCATCGACTATGTTGTCGAAATGGGATTCACGCATCTTCAACTGATGCCAATTACCGAATTTCCGTTCGATGGATCGTGGGGATACCAGACGACAGGCTACTTCGCACCGACAAGTCGATTCGGATCGCCCACGGATTTCATGTCGTTTATTGATCGTTGCCATGAGGCGGGCATTGGTGTTCTGATCGATTGGGTTCCCGGACACTTCCCGACAGACAGTCATGGTTTAGGGCAATTTGACGGTACGGCTCTGTATGAACATGAAGACCCACGTAAAGGATTTCATCCTGACTGGAACACGCACATCTTTAATTACGGGCGAAATGAAGTTCGTAATTTCTTACTTTCGAGTGCACATTTCTGGTGTGACAAGTATCACATCGATGGTATTCGGGTCGACGCTGTTGCGTCGATGATTTATCTCGATTACTCCCGTGAAGAAGGGGAATGGATTCCCAATGAATTCGGCGGCAGAGAAAATTTGGAAGCGGTCAGTTTCCTGAAAGATTTCAACACATCCTTGCACGGAGAGTACCCCGGAATTTTAACGGTTGCCGAAGAATCAACATCCTGGCCTGGAGTCAGCAAACCAGTTTATGACGGAGGGCTTGGCTTCTCGATGAAGTGGGATATGGGCTGGATGAACGACACGCTCAGTTATATGCAGAATGATCCAATCCATCGTCAGCATCACCAGAGCCAACTCTCGTTCCGATCACTGTATGCGTTCAGCGAAAACTTCGTGTTGCCGCTTTCGCACGACGAAGTTGTGCACGGAAAGAAATCCTTGATCTCGCAAATGCCTGGGGATCAGTGGCAACAGTTTGCGAACTTGAGACTGCTGTTTGGCTATCAGGCAACATTGCCAGGGAAGCATCTCTTATTCATGGGAGGGGAAATCGGACAGTGGACCGAATGGAACCACGATGCTGAAATCGAATGGAGTCTCCTCGAATTTGAAACTCACGCTGGCATCAAGCGGTACGTCACCGACCTTAACCGACTTCTCATCCAGCACCCTGCTTTACATCAGTTAGACTGTTCGAGCGAAGGCTTCAGTTGGGTTCAGGCGGACGATGCCGCGAACAGCGTTTACGCTTACTGTCGCTACTCAAGAAATGCCGAAGAAACGTTGGTGATCGTGTTGAACATGACACCGGTCCCGCGCGAGGGATACCAAATCGGCGTTCCGAAACCCGGATTCTATCAAGAACTGTTGAACAGCGACGCCTCAATCTATGGCGGCACCGATGTTGGAAACGATGGAGGTGTTGAGTCTAAAAAAACACCTCTGCATGGGATGAAGCAAAGCATTGAACTGACGTTGCCGCCCTTGGGAGTGCTCGTTATGCGTGCAGAAGTCTGAAACTGTCTTTCTGTTAGCACTCTTCGGATTCTTGATTTTGTCCGCATTTGACTCAGGTTTTGCTGAGAAAGAGTGGCTATTTCGCGAACGAAAACAAAAGAGTAACAGTTCACGCGTTACTTGAGTTGGCGAAGCATTTTGAGAAATATTACAGAGGGATGCCAGAAAAATCTTGCTCAGACTTTGCACAGACAGGAATGTCTGTGCCACCTGCGATGCAGCCAGCAGTCTTGAATCCGTGAACAGTGACAACAAATCAACCCCTCAAAAGTCAAAGCCGGGTTGAAGCATTTCGGCGAACGCTTTATATGTGTGGAGGAAAGCTTTTGAATGCGTTCAAACATTCGAACTGCGCCTTCATCAAACGCTGCGAAATTCCGGAGAGAAGAGATGCGCAATCCAATGCTATTCATGATCGTCAGTTTTGTTTTGTGCCGAGTTGCGACTGCTCAACCGGCGTTACCTGCTCCTGTTGTTCCAGGACAGTTCAACGAAAAGGGAAACGGACAGGGTGTCTGGTACAACGCAGATGGATTGACGCCTGATGAGGCTGTGAACGTTGCCGTCTATGAAAGTTGCAATCGGAGCGTTGTCAACATTTCGACCCTCGCGGTTAGGGCGGATCGCTTCTTTCAGCGCACAAAAGAGGAAGGCAATGGGTCTGGATCTGTCTTGGACAAACAGGGGCATATTCTGACGAACTTCCACGTCATCGAACGCGCGCAGCAGGTCAGTGTCACATTGTACAACGAGGAAACCTACCCAGCGAAACTCATTGGTGCTG
>JAJDEL010000576.1 GCA_029259835.1 Planctomicrobium sp.
TTTGATCGTGTCGTCGGGAACTGCCATTTCATTTTCCTCGATACACGCGGAGAACGATCAAAATGGCTCGGCGTGAAACGTTCTCACGATCCAGATCGTTTCGTTTTAGGAGAAACTCAAAAAGCGTGGTTTCTCGACAAAGTGAAGTCTACGGAAGCTGACTTTATTTTCATCGTCTCACCAGACCCGTGGTTCATTTACCACAGTGCGTATCATGTGCGTGGGGATTCTACGGAATCAAAAGGAGACGGCTACTGCGGGTTTGTTCACGAACGCGAAGAATTGACAGCCGTATTGGATGCGATTGAAAAACCGGTTCTGTTGCTGACCGGTGATGTGCACCAACCGGTGGCGGCTCAGATTACTGATAATGTGTGGGAGTTTTTGGTCTCGCCGGTTAACTCGGCAAACCATCCGATTGGAACATTAGGGCTGCCGCCTCTGGGAGGCTGGTTCGATAGCGAAGGCCGCACGATCAAAATTAAATGGCTCGGTGGCTACCCGGATAACGTTCATTACCTTCGGCAACGGCATACAGTTTACTCGGTGATTTCTGTGAATAACGTCATCAAAGCAGGTCGTAAAGAAGGGCCGGGTTATCAATTCCTGGCGTACGATGCCCCGCAAGTTGTCGTCAGTTTTCACGATGGCTATACAGGCGAGCTTCTCTATTCAGAAGGCATTTCCACCCTCGACGCGATGCCACCTGGAAAGCCGGTTGACAAGAAGAATCGGTTCGGACATTGGAATAAGTAGTTTTCGCTCCCATCAATCCTGATCGAAAGCTGAAGGATGCCAGACCCTCAATGCTCAAATCGACTTGACCGTGACGCAAGATTGCGACTTCGTGAGGGGGTTATTAATTACATGTCGGGTGAGATATCCACTTTCGCGTTTGACGATATCAACACGGACTATGCAACCTCGGCCGATGTGAGTCTCCAAATCATCTCGTGTTTCCTCTATAGCCTGCATGATGATCTCGTTGACCATCCCATTGCAGTCTCTCCAGAAGGCTGGGATGCACTTCGACGTGTCGTTGCTTTTCTCACCACGGACCTTGAAGCGGAAACCTCAATTCGAAATGTCGCATGGCCGTTTTCTAGTAAGACAGTCTGGAGCACCCACGAACACGCAGTGAATGGGTCTCGAATTCCAACATACGACCCAGCCATCCACTGCCAACAAATTCACTCTTGGTGGCATTGGATTCCGTCACACATCGGATTCGCAATCATTGCAGGAATTGTATTCGCCATTCTATTGATAGTAAGCCAGTTGTGAGGCAGATTTCAGAGGACCTTTCGATGTTGTTCCGACTCAGCGACCTTCGCTCATTTCACAAATTCAATATCGTAGCGGTCGAGAAGTCGGTAGAGCTTTCTTCTGTGGATCCCCAGAGTTCGGGCGGTTTTGGCTTTGTTTCCTTTTTCCTGTGTCAGTACGTTGAGGATATGGGCGCGTTCCACCGAAGCCAAATCTTCGATGTTCTCATCGGAGGCAAGATTCACGTCGTCGCTCACCGGCTCTTTCGCAATTTCAAATGGTAAATCGTCGATTGTAATTGTCTGGTGTTCTGCCATGATCGTTGCGCGGTCAAGAGCGTTCATCAATTGCCGAATATTACCGGGCCAGTGATAGTTCACTAACGCGTTTCGAGCATCGTCTTCCAGTTCCCATCCGGTCCCAAGGAAGTGGTCGATCAAGAATGGGACATCACTCGTTCGATCACGAAGCGGAGGCAAAACGAGCGATAGGACATTGATTCGATAGTACAGGTCTTCGCGAAATCGACCTTCTTCAACTTCTTTTTGTAAATCACGATTCGTCGCGGCGATAACACGAACGTTGACAATGCGTTCCTGATGCGAACCGACTCTGCGTAGTGAACCATCTTCCAGAACTCTCAAGAGTTTTGGTTGTAAAGACAGCGGCAGTTCCCCAATTTCATCCACAAACAAAGTTCCACCATCAGCAACTTCAAACAGTCCATGCTTGCGATTTGTTGCTCCGGTAAAGGCTCCTTTTTCATGCCCAAAGAGTTCGCTTTCAAAAAGAGTTTCCGGAAGGGAGGCACAATTGACTGTCACTAACGGCCGGTCCGCACGGAGGCTTTGTTCCTGAATTGCCCGTGCGACCAATTCTTTGCCTGTTCCACTTTCCCCTTGAATCAAAACCACTTTTTCGGTGGAAGCGACACGTTCAATTACACGAAAGACTTCCTGCATTTCTGGCGACTGTCCAATCATTTTTGAATTGGCGTGGGATCGATTGAGCAAATCTCTGAGTTGCAGATTCTCCCGATGGAGTTGCCCGCGCTCGGCAGCTAATTGGCAGCGACGTTCCAGATCGGCGAGGGGAAACGGTTTCGTCAGGTAATCACAGGCACCGAGTTTCATCGCTTCGACTGCGTTTTCGACTGTTGCCTGCCCCGTTAGAATGATGACTTCTGTATCTGGAGACTGAGTTTGTAGATGTTCCAGAACTTCCATGCCGGTCATTCCCGGCATATTCATGTCGACAATCGCAACGTCGAAGTGCCTGCGGCTGGCGATCGGCAAAGCTTCTTGTCCATCTGGCGCCTGATCGACGAAATGCCCCTTTCGCGACATCCATCGCGCAGCAGTGTCTCGAAATCCTTCATCATCTTCAACAATCAATATACTGATGGGAGTCGCAGCCACCATTATTAAGGTCTCCTCGTGCTCACATAGCACAGTCGTGCGAATCCGCACGGATTTGCACTCGATAATCCAAAAGAGGCACCTCGTTACGTTGCAAGGTTTCCGTCTTTAACACCACAAGCAATTCGGATGCCTATCTCACACACTGATTTCCCCATGTCCCTGGAATTCTTCGCAATAAAGAACAAGATGTGACGACGGGCGTCCTTGTACATCGGCTTGAAACACTGCAAGATTTCAAGCAGTACAACACTTCATTTATCAGACGGGGCGAGAATTCCCCCCCCAGGAAATTACATATGATTGAATCAACCTCTGGAGACCAAAACAACGAGGAGGTGGCAATTTTACGAGCTGTCCTTAATACGGCCGTCGATGGAATCATCACCATCGATCACATGGGGTTGATTCAACATGTGAATCCCGCAGCGTGC
>JAJDEL010000577.1 GCA_029259835.1 Planctomicrobium sp.
TGGATTTCTGAGTTACAGACTCCCTCACGATTCCCAATCCAATCGACTCTGGAATTTCTACTGGGATCCGGTCTTCTATGAACTCTGTGGACAACATGGGGGACGATTGTCATTTGACCTGAACCTGTATCGCCAGCTCGACCCGGCCAGCCGGCGGCTGTTTCTGTTGCTGCATAAAGTCTTTTATCGTCGGGAAGTTTCACCGGTGTTCGCTGTTCGTCGACTCTGTGAAGATGTCCTCGGGTTTTCAGGGACGCTGACGAATGGTGAGTTGAACCGAAAACTGCTGGCGATTATCGAGAAGCTGCGTGGGCATATGGTTGTCACGCTCGATTCGAATGAATCCGCCATTCATCGCACGCTGGATAAAACCTATGTTGTTCAATTCCGCAAAGGGGCCTATTTTCACAAGCGACGACAAGCGCCACAGACGCTCGGAGCGGAGAGTTCTTCGTTGACGGATGCCCTGGCCTCCCTGGGGTTCGAAAATCATGATGCAGCGCAATTACAGCGTCGGTACAAGCCTGCATTACTTAAGGAATGGATCGATATCACGTTGGTAGCTCGGACACTGGGGAAAATACGCCGCACACCGCAGGCGTATCTGGTTGATCATCTCAAACACGCAGCCAGCGGATTGCGGACTGCTCCCGACTGGTGGCTGACGATACGGAAGCAGGAAGATCGCGACCAGGACCAACAGCAATGGCAGCAACTCAAACAGAAGTTGTCCGGTCCAAACAGCCAGCCATCCAAAGCTGAACTCGATGAGAATCGGCCACAACGAATTGGCGAACTCCTCAATTTTAAATGACCATCTCGGTCATGACTCGTTCCGACGATTCGTCTTGGAAACTTCAGTTCCAATTCTCTTCAAAAGCGAATCAAGTTCCTTTGTTTACAAGGTACCTTTGAAACGATCTTTGAGAGACGGAAGATCGCTGCCAAATTGTTGAATGCTTACGGATGTTTAGATTCCGAGCAAACATATCGAGAATGACGCGAAGTCCACGCATCGGGGCGTTCGCAATGACGCGAAGTCCACGTCTTCAGCAAGCAAAACAATGACGCCAGCGCCACGCCAGTAAAATCGTGCGGCATGAAGTTGTCCACAGGCTCCGAGAATGAGTACCACTCAGCTCGTCGGAGGAGACTGTGGTCAACTTGTCGATGGACCACCATCAAAAACTTCGAACATTCCCGATGACGTCAAGTTGTCTTCTTTCCGGCGTCAAATTGAAATGGTTCCCGCAAGATCCTCTTCCGGGTTGTACGTTAGCGTCTGAGCCGTGATGTTGATTCGGAGCATCACCACCATCGTCGTCATGGAAAACGCTATGGTTGAAGTTGTCTCAGACAGCGCGACACGCTCGTGAAATTTGACTTCACCAGTCAGATGCAGAGCACGGGTTCGCATCCGTGATGTGTCGTGCCCGTAGAGCGCAGTGCCGCGAGAGTGGCTTGCTGTGCTCGACGGAGGCTTGTCGGCGTAATCCTGTTGCTGAGCATCAATGATGTTCCAGTGACAGAGTAATCCCGACATTCGATCCGATCCGCCATAGGCGGTTGGCAAGTGCCTGCGGCAGCGATGTGGTTTCGGAATCGGAATGACAGTGTTGACGTAGAGCAAGTGAGGTAGGGCGACGCGGAAATCCCTTATCGAATTCATGTGAATCGATAAGGCCGTTATTGTCCAAAGTGGGTGCGTGATGAGAAAACGGAATAATTTCCGATTCATTTCATCTCAAATCCCATCCATGGGGTTCGGTTGTCAATTGGCAACCTGCTGCATGAACGCGGGGAAGATGTTCCTCAAGTCAATGCAGTGGACCCACAACAGTGGGACGTTCAACATGGCCGGCGTGGGGAGTTCTCGGCTGGTGACAGTCGAGACCGGTCTGGATCAGACCGGGGACACTCGTCAAATCGAGTGCTGCGAAGAGCTCAACCATGAAAGGCCTGTAAGGGCTTGCCGGTAAATTCAACGAGAGACGGTGCCGAACTGCAAAAGCCCGTTGTCGATGGGTAAGGGGATGCTTCTTACTTCGGTCCCCTGAAATCGAGCGAATGAGCAATCAATCGCTCGTAAACGTTGTCGGTCCGGGAGGATCGACTTCCGACAGCGGTGCTGCCTGAACAGGCTAGCGACGTGACTCGTTGAGTAAAGGCTGTGACTAACGCGGGAAGGTCTGTAGCAGCCGGTGTTGCGAACCGGTGCGTTGACTGATTATCGACGTGTTTCAAACGCTGCAGACTGGGAGTGTGGCCTGAGTAGAAAGCGACTGTAAATCTGTGAGGATTGTGCAGTCGGCGGTGTCTCCTGCAAGGCAGTGGGAGTCCGTTTGCGGTTTCGGGTGGTGCCGAAACATGAGTCATTCCATATTGAATGACACACGCAACGACGAAAAGGCTGACGGGCAATCATGTGCGGAGTTCGCTTCGTGCATGGCTGTCTGAGACAACTTGCTGGCGCAGGAATGCGTCAGGACGTGGAACGACAACATGCGGGTTTTGGTGAGGTGTTCGGGAGAATGCATCACCAAAGGCAGTCGTTTCGGCGATGAATTTCGGCAGACAGAAGGCACTTTGTTGCAATCTGTCTGCGGTTTTTATTCGACACGGGCAGTATGGATTACGCGGGTTAACAACAAGAAGTAAGTTGACCCGCCGTTTGAGAATCCATTCGCCCGTCTTTGGTTTATTTTTCATTTATTAAGGGACATTTGTCCCAGGCTTGTTGGGAGTCGTGTGCCTTAAACATGACTCCCTTTTGGAATGGTTGAGAGTTGAGTGTCCAAGGGTGAGGGAAAGATTTCGAATGCAACATCCCTAGACGCTGGTCACTAGACCTGGTGATTGAAACAATCGGTCACTTTCGCAAAACGGAGAGTTGAGAATGAGCCAACAGTTTAACCGAAAGGCAACGTGAACAATCGCTATATCACCACATCCATTCGAGGGTTCGTTCAACAAATCGCCACTTGTTATTTACGGCACGGCTATCGGTGGTACGTGACTGGAACGATTCCTGACCACAAAACTCCTGAGTCGATTGACCAGAAACTGATCGAGAAATACGAGATCAACATCGGAGAATGGAAACGGACCTGGCGGAAGAAAAACGGACTGGCGAACATGCAGTATCTCCGGCATGAACAGTTCTTCGTGCTGATGGCAACGAATGGAAAGCATCAGTTCTTCGCTGAAGAATCCGGCCAGATCCGCGACATCCGCAAACAACCGCTACGGTACGGCGGCTATTCCATCAGCTACCGTCCAGGTGGTCGCACCCGCAAAGGGGAGCGAGATCCCCGCTGGCACGCTCATGTTCAGATTGACCGTAAGCGTTACTCAGAAATGAAAGCCTGGTTTGAAGAAATGGCAATAAAGAGAAAATCAAACTGGCTCGAAGAATGCCTCACCAAAATCCCCTTCGAGCCCTACGCCCCCATTCGCCGCCAACAACTCAACATCGTTCGAGCCATCAACCGAAAACGAAAGGCACGCCGAATGGTACTCGTTCCAAATTCATCACTTCGCACTCGACGTAGGATTGTCAGACCTTTTCTGTAGATCGACATAACGTTGTAGTAACAGTCGCCGAACCATCTCTCGCCCGTGAATTTTGAGCATTTCAACACTGAACTGGGTCAGAAAGTCAACTCAGTCGATGTGTCCGGTGCATTTACGAAAGGATCAATTTTGCTTCGATTTCGACACCAGGATGAGCGAACTTCTGCAAAAACTTATCATCGAGGACGTGATACATCAGCACGGCCAGCGATGGCCCCCTCCGCATTCGATTTGTTTTGCCCCTTTTGGCTTTCGGCCCGCGTGGCGAGGGGCAAGAACAAATCGAACGCTACGGAGGATCCATCATGTTACGACACGACGACAAACTCGACATCCAGAAACAAAGGCTGGACCAAGACTGCGTCTACCTTGACGGCGTAATTAGGAAAATTACCTGCTCCTTGG